>CAYTQD010000051.1:0-11112 GCA_964439995.1 uncultured Nitrososphaeraceae archaeon | reverse complement strand
TGATAACCTCTGTTCACTCGCAACTTCAAAGAAGATGGTGCTTGTACTTATAAAAGAGGAAGAATCCCCAATGCTAATGCTATCAGAAGCCATATGACATAGTTTGTTTTTGGTAGTATATATACACAATTAAATCACTACCTACTCGTCTAACGAGAATAATAGTATCTTATTAGGGAATCGGAGTTATAGATAGGAAACAACAGCCATTGAAAAGGTACATGAGTCGTTTAAGTAGCCGCTTATCACCAATAATTCAGTCTCTTGCTTGTATCGACGCATAATCATCTCTGTCGTCACTATTATTTCTATTATTACTTTCACTTATCTCTTCTAAAAGCGTTCGTTGAACTACCTCGGTCCTTCTTTCAATCCCTCTACTATCTTTAACAATTTGATTGGAGGAATTATTGTGCTGAGAAGCTGTATTATCAAGAATCCTTCGAACCTTTGCGGCACGTTCTGTCCCAAACCCTGAAATTCTTGCGAGCTCAGCTGCTGATGCATTGAGCGCTCGACCCGGAGTTTGAAACCTTTCCAACATTCTTACAGCAAGTTTATTTCCTACGCCCGGGAGTGAAGAGAGAATTGATATTTGTTGTATATACAATGTATAACCTTTTTTTATTCTTTTTAAAAGTGGCCCAGTAGCTCGACCATCCCGGATTGTCTTGTGGACCATAACCACAAGCAGTTGAGAAGTAAAGTCTGCTGATGGAGTATGGATAACAGGGATTCTAAAATCTAGGGCAATTTTCACTAATGCATCAAAGATTAGTGGAGTATTTTTAATTAACGTTTTTGATCTTTTGCGTTGGCCTTTAATTGTTTCAAGATCCAGACCCTCCACTTTAAGCTCATCCGGGTTGCCAAACCCTTTATCTGCTTCACTCTGTATCCAGTCTACGATGCTACCCTCTACAATGAGAGCCGGCTTAAGATAGTGTTCATTGAGTTCAGAACACTGGACAAACAACCTCCCATCATAAATTGAGTTCAGTAAATCGTTGATAGTTTTTCTCTCTACGGCAGTTTCCGGGGATATAACATAGTCGCCTACCTTTAAATGAGCAAAATCGATGATCGCGCCGGCTTGTCGTAGCATATCTGGAATACCACTTTTTCGTTCTCTTTCGTCTACGACAATCCTAGCAGGCATAGAATATACTACGCGTGAGCTGTTAATTTGTTTAACGTAGTTTTTTAACTAGTACGATAGAAAACAGAATTGGGACACGAGTTCGACCGACCTCTTCAGTTCCTGCTCCATTTGATGCCCTTATGCGTTTGCCCAGCGGTGCGGTAAGCATACTTTTTGTGTATAGTGATCCACAAGGATTGCCAGCATTCCCCATTGCGTTGTTACTATAGGTTTCGGAAAAGATGCGTTTTCATTGACCCTGAGGCCGTGTGCCAGTGGTTTGACCTCCAGTCCCAAAGCCAGGACCCCCAATACCAGTACCAGTAGCGCCTGCTTGCATTTGACGAATCATTGTATTAACTTTATTTTCGACTTCTTTTAAGTTATCTTTGACTCGGGTTTCTTGCTTCCCTAAAACAGTTAACCTTGTATTCGATAGTTCTTTCTTTTCTTCCAATTCCTTTAAAACATCGTCTTTATTTGTTTTTATTAAAAGAGGCCCAGCACCTTTATATACCGAAGCACTATTGCCTTCTAGGTTTCTTAATTCTTCCAGTGCCCTGTCAATTTCGACTATCTCTAGTTCTACCTGTTGCTTCTGCATCATAATAGCTTGCAAATTTTGCTGAAGCTGCTGTAAACGTGATAATTGTTCTCTTAACCACGGTGGTAGCTCCTGTTCACTCATATTATTACTTTATTAAAATAAGATACGGTTATATATGCTTCCAAGAATCTAATCAAAAGATTATGTAAGATAGGAATCGTAATAGGAAGAAAATTTCAGTTATTGTTCGTGGGCTTGATTACTTTACGGTTAATCCGGGTTTATCACGGATATCCTTGAGTTATACACCTGTATGAAGCATCGGCAAGCCTCAAGTAGGAATTTATACTCGCACGTATGGTCGGAATGTCGTCCGACTCGAATTCTATAGATATATTTGAATTGTCACAGTATGAAACCTCGGTATTAGCCTCTAGAATTGAAGGATTTCCTTCATTTGAGGAAGGCTGTACAGGAGAGGAGTACTGGGAAGATAATGTCAACAGAGGCTTTAGAGCGGTACTTACTGATTGAGCAATGCGGTCGCACGACGACTCATTATTGTTATCACGCCGAG
The DNA here is from genome assembly GCA_964439995.1 of uncultured Nitrososphaeraceae archaeon. Classification (GTDB taxonomy): domain Archaea; phylum Thermoproteota; class Nitrososphaeria; order Nitrososphaerales; family Nitrososphaeraceae; genus TH5893. The sequence continues at coordinate 8,847 of CAYTQD010000051.1, read as the reverse complement.
GCTTGGTTTTAGGAAATTCATAACCACGGTTCCTTTTGTATTTAGTTCGTTTGTTTCCAAACAATATAAGTATCTTAACTTTGCAACTTTTGTGTCTGTACACTGTAAGCCCCTCCTGCAACTTTGTAGTTGCATCTTGGGCAACGCCATATTCCTACCACAATTCTATGAAACTGCAAAGAGGCGCATTTGGGACATCGCCTTTTTTGTTTCAATGCACTATGAACTTTTCCGTATCTTTTTCGTACTGTAGCTCCATATTTCACACCAAGACCCTTTAAAGCTGTCGCGCCTTTTTTTCTTCTACTAACCACTCTTGGTCAACTCCTGCAATTTAGCTCTGACTTGTTCTCCTTTAATTCTCGCTGTTTCTGCTGCCTTTTTGATTTGTTCTTTTGTGAACCCTCCGGAGGAGCCCTTTTGTATTGCAGCATAATTTCCATCAGAGTTCGTAGTAATAGTGATTCTAGCGTTCATGCAAGCCTCCTCTTCAGCTGTGGGATCTAAAATGATTGTGTTACCAATCCTGACTTGCGTAATGGATATAGGTATTGTTGTAAGCGGAGGTTCTTGGTTTTTTCCCGTATCAACTACTTTGTCATCTTGTATTTCCAAGACAGGAATCTTGCAGCTCAGCAATGCTGAGACAACAGCATATGATGTCGCATCCAATAAATTACCGTCAGTATTTAGAACGCTACAGTCTACAAAAATTGTATATACCGTCTTCCCCGGAACTAGAACTAACTTATCTAGGTCAAGCATCTCTGATTCCCTTATACCTCTATCCACTACCCTTGCTAATTCAATTGTTTCTTCATCCGGTGGCCCGGGCTCGATATGAGGGGAAGCAGTGGGCAGTACCTCTGCTGAGATAATTAATGCACCCTTGTTCTCAAGTCCCTCAAATGGCTCCCCTGTTTCTACCTTAATACCTGCAATGACCTCTGAGTCGCCGAGCTTCACTTTGGCCGAACCATTTGCCTTTTTTATAATATCTAATTGAATTTCGATTGGTCTTAATTCGTCTAGGGCCCTCCCATCCAGCCTTTTTCCCTCTGAAATTAGGTCCAACATCTGCTGTCTTCGTAAGTGTTCGACTATTATAGTAGATCGTCTAGATGTGCTCATTCTTACTAGGCTTCGTCCTTTACCTCGGTCTCATTGCCAAAATACTTTCGCATCAGTGCTTGTTTTTGAATTTCATAAACCATCTTGCAGCCTTCAATTGCTTTATCAAAGCACTCATTGAACTGATCTTTTGTGATGATGCCATCAAGTTGAAGTAACGTTACTTCGTCAAGATGTGGCATACAGGCAACTGGCATATCGGCCTCACCTTCTTTATCCTCTGTGTCGTTTATGTCTAGTACAATTTTATCGTCTACCTTTCCCGCCGCACATGCTGCGACAAGGTCTCGCATATTGATTCCTGCATCGGCTAGGGCAACAGAGGCAGCCGATATACCCGCGCATCTTGAGCCGCCATCAGCTTGTAATACCTCCACATACACATCGATAGCAGCCCTTGGATAATCTTCCAACATCAACGCAGGCTCCAAAGACTCGCGTATTACCTTGGAGATTTCCACCTCTCTTCTAGATGGAGCAGGATTCTTTCGTGTGTCAGTCGAAAAAGGGGACATATGATACCTGCAACGGAGAACGCATTTATCTGACTGGGCCATATGTTTCGGGTGAACTTCTCTCGGGCCATAGACAGCCACGATTATCTTGTTTTTCCCAAATTCTATATATGCAGAACCGTCCGCATTCTTTACTTCACCAACAGCAATCTTCACTTCACGAAGCTGCTCTGCTGTTCGACCGTCAGTTCGTTTTCCTTGCTTGTCTATCAGACTCCTTGTCTGAATCATAAGTCGGCCTCCTTCTCGTTAGTACCATTTTCTTGCAACTCCTCATGTACTCCTTTTACCGCAGTTTTAGTCTTTCGTGTCTCGCTATCGTTCATATTGACAGTAGAGCTATCCGAAGGTGACATTGCGTCTGATGAGTCCCAACGAACTGCAGGTGACTCTTGCGTGGGTTGTGACTGTGGAGAAATATCCTGCACGTTCAGAAGCGCCTTAATCCTTTGAGTCAAATTCGAAGTGTGGGCCTCTTCCTCGACCATTTTTATTGCTTTGACTGCTAATTCTATTCCTCCTGTACCTCTACCGGTTACCACTAGTACTCCATTTTGCCCTATCAGTACCCTTGTTTGAGTTGCCTGTTCAATTGTTTGAATCATTGAACCTCGCTTTCCGATAAGTCTTGGAACTCGAGTTGCAGAGATTCTCAAAGATTCACCACGAGTGATCTTGCCCAAATCTCTATCCTGAATACTTAGCATAGGGTCTCTGGTTCTGTCAAAAGCAATGATCCTTGCTGTTATGAGCTCGCCTGTAGCCAGTTCTTTATTCATATCGTCTCGCGCTGGAGAAAAATCTCTCCCAAACACGTCCTGTGCAGGTAGGTGAGCCAAAAAGCAGGAGTTAATGTCTACGTCCCAAGACAGAGAAGAGCGATCAACAATCTTTCCCATTACAATATCATTTACTCTGGGAATATACACTCCTGACAAGGGTATAACCTTAATTCCATCCCTTCCTGCCTCTGCAATCCCGATCCTCGTAGAAATAATAGAGTCACCAATCCTGATTGCGTTCATAAGTGGCCTGAAATTGCCTTCGACAATTTTATCACCAGGAATTACATATTTCCTTTTAAGTTCTTGCATCCTTCACATCATCAGCTCCTCGTGATAATCATATCGATTATGGTATAGATGACCATATCGATTATGGTTCAAAATTGATCTTTTCATTTACTTTATCTACCATTGAGCTCAGTAACATCTGACTTATATTCTAAGTGTCAAGAATTGCCTCTTACCACGAAGGTATTGGGCCTAAGCCGTGGTTATCTGTGCCGAACCTTTCGTGACCGAACTTATTCTATCTACTACCGTACCCTTGACTCCAGCATTTACCTCTATCACTGCTTTGAGAGAGCCATCCGATAGCCATTGTTCATTCTTGAAATTCCCGGTACTTTTCAGCACGCTATACGACTGCGCTGCAAATTGAGATGGAATAGTTATAGTTAAAACTGCAACTTCAGATTTTAGTGGGAGGATTTTTCTAAGAGCGTCGATCACATGCTTGGCCTGATCTTCCGCCCGTTTATAGGGATCAATGAGCAGCCTTGCGTCGTTCATCGCAGATTCAATCCTAACGGGGGGATGAGGGATATGTGTCTTAGGATCTACAAAGTTCCTGCTAATAAATTGGACAATTTGCTTCTTTCTTTCTTCAACCATTCTTCGACGCTGGTCGGTGGTAAGAGCCAGCTCACCCCTGGCCAGAATCTGCTTTGCAATCTCGCTTGTGTCTCTTGTTTTGAAATGTTTTGTCATCTTCTCACTGGAAGCCCGAGAGCCTTTATTTGCATCAGAATAAATCTCATCAGAGATCAGTACGCTTGAGAAATCAGTTCTCTTACCTGTCTTGTACTCCAATGCAGGATCCGGTTTTACTAAAATCTCAAATTTATCGCCATCTACAGTGAGACGTACGGTGCTAGTTTTAGTATCCCCCATTAATTTTACCAAGGTTATCTTCGTAATAAATTTTGTATTCTAGTTGTGCTCGTTGTTATAATAGATCTTCTAGTAAGGGTCGCAAATATACTCTGGGGGAAGGAGAAAAAGGAAGGAAAAGGTTCTTTCTCTCCCGTTTTCACATGGATCCTCTATTCAGTTACGTATGCCCTTTCTCCATGCTGCGAAAGGTCCAGTCCAATTTCTTCCTCTTTTGGAGTTACTCTTATTCCACCCGGCCATACCAAGTCCATCACTTTTACTATTAGCGCCGTTATACCAAATGCCCATGCCAGAGCGGCAAATGCACCGACCGCATTCTCGTAGAATTGTGCAGGGTTTCCGAACGCCCAGCCATTGTCTCCCCAGTCTGTAAATCTCTGCTCAGCGAATATTCCAGTAAGAAGTGCTCCTGCTAGACCGCCTATTCCGTGAACTCCCCAGGTGTCTAATGCGTCGTCCCACTTGCGTTTGTTCTTGAGCACCACGGCGGCGTAGCATACAACTCCTGCGACAATACCTATTATCAACGCAGACATTGGAGATACAAATCCAGATGCTGGCGTGATTGCCACGAGCCCAGCCACAGCACCTGATGCCGCACCTACGGTCGAAGGCCTTCCTGTGTGTGCCCACGATACTAGGGCCCATGTTACCGCGGCCATACCCGTTGCTATCTGGGTAGCTATAAACGCGCTTGTTGCATTCGTCGCTGCGGCCCCCGCAGATCCTGCGTTGAAGCCGAACCACCCTACCCATAGCAATGCAGCGCCGAGTACGACAAGGGATACATTGTGTGGCTCCATTGCAATCTTTCCATATCCCAGTCTGCGTCCTAGCATCAGTGCTGCTGCCAATCCTGCCCATCCCGAGGTAATGTGGATAACTGTTCCCCCGGCAAAGTCAAGCGATCCTAGACATCCAGTCCAACCGGCTCCACAGTAGTCAGGATTGGCGCCATAATTTTCTTCTGCGATTTGCCAAGTCCAATGGGCAGCAAAGTCATAAACAAAGGTTGCCCATATAATTATGAAAATTATGAATGCACTAAATTTAATTCTGTCAACTATAGAGGCTACAATTAACGCTGGAGTAATAATTGCGAACATCATCTGAAATACCATGAATGTGCCATGTGGGATTGTAGTTGCATAGGAAATTGACGGAACGTCATGTAGCACATCATTCAATCCTGCCCAGTCGAGTGTTCCAATGAATCCGTAGCCATAAGCGTCAGGACCGAAGGCTAAGCTATAGCCCCATAATGCCCACTGCGCAGCGATTACACCTGTGGTTATGAAAACCATATGAAGAGTACTCACTGCGTTCTTTTGCCTCGATAATCCACTGTAAAACATTGCTAAGCCGGCGGGAGTCATCATTAGCACGAGAGCTGAAGACGTCAGCATCCAAGAGTTGTCACCAGTGTCTATCGGACAAGGAATCAGATAACCTTCTTCAGTTAAATTGTAACTTCCATCCTCGTTTTGTTCAAAACAATGATACTTTACAGCAGATTCGTTTACTCTGTAGTCGGTGGGAGCCTCACTTTCTGGCAGATGAAATGCAGTAGCATTATTAGAGACCAGATTTACCGAAAATAAAGCTGCAACGCCCACTAGCAGAGCTAAAACTAATAGAGCTGATTTGTCCATAAATACTTATCAGCACGTAATCTGCTGCTCGTTATATAAATAATATTATATATTGCCATTTAGACTCTATGTAAATAATATATTGTTCAGTTGAAGAATAATATCTCTGTATGTCATCCAAGGGATATTATCGTACATTTTGGACCTGCTAGTATGCCCAGACTTTATTGCCGGATCTTTGTCTCTTCAGTACATTTTTAGGACGCTTTAAATAAGTCCTTTAAGGCATTGAGTTCTCCCTCTGTTGAGCTTCTTGAAAAAGACGACGAAAGGATAAGTATCAAGTTTAAGAGTGTTCCAAGGGAATATGTAAACGCATTGAGAAGGCTAGCGATCAGTGAAGTCCCTACCTTGGCCATAGATGATATTGTTATGATAGATAATTCCTCTGTAGTCCACGATGAGGCCATAGCTCACAGACTTGGCATGGTTCCGCTAAATACAGATCTTAAGCGTTTTGTAATGCGGCACGAATGTGATTGCAAGAGCACTTTAGGCTGTTCCAAGTGTAGAGTGTTATTAACACTAGATGCAGAAGCAACTGAGAAAACCAGAATAGTAACATCAGGGGAGCTTAAGTCTGAAGATGAGGGAGTGAAACCAGTCAGCAATGAGATTCCCATTCTCACTCTTGCTCCGGGCCAAAAGATAAAGTTTGAAGCCTACGCAAGATTGGGAAATGGCAAGAGTCATGCGAAATGGCAACCAACCTCTGCTGCAGTCGTTAAGGACGGAGAGAACGAAGATGAATCTATTCTCATTATTGAAACAAACCTAGCACTCAAGCCAGACGAGGTAATCCTGGCAGCGTCAGATATACTGAATGCAAAGATTAATAATTTTGGTCAGGAAATTCACGGCATTGCAGTGCATCGAGCAAGTAATGGTGCATAAAGTAGTGCAACGTCCCTTCTCAAATTGTACGGAATACTAAGGTATTTAGAGAGCATGTACAAACTTGCGGCTGAAAATGCTCATCCAGCTTTACGTACTAGAAAACGGTAGGGTAAGTTTATTTTGGGGCACTATATGACTGAATGTCTAATAATCTAAAACGGAGAGACTGAGAAAGTGTTTGCTAACACGCTAATTCAAGAAAATGTTTGGACCGTTCGTCAAGCTTTTAAAAAGAGTAAGGCTCCAATATGGCGGGCTCTGGAAGCAGAGCTATCACGTCCACGAAGGAACAGAAGGGAAGTTAATATTGGTTCCTTGGCTGACATGACAAGTAGGGGCCAAGTAATTGTTGTTCCTGGTAAGATTTTGGGCTCCGGAGATATAGGTCATAAATTGACTGTGTGTACGATCACGATATCAGAATCTGCGGCGAGAAAGATTACCTCGTGTGGCGGTAAGGTTGTAAGCTTGGCTGAGCTAGCGAAACGATATCCAGATGGAAAAGGGGTGCGTATTATTGGCTAAAGGCGGACAGCGTCAACAGCACCGGCAAGAACAACAAACAGAGTATTCAGATCATAAATACAGAGGTGAGGTAATAGTGGATGCAACTCATTGCATTGCAGGTAGGTTGTGTTCACATGTTTCGAAATTGTTGCTTAAAGGAAATAGAGTTTCAATTGTTGGCGCAGAAAATGCAATGCTATCCGGGAATAGGTACATGACGATAGACCTTTACAAAAAATACTTGGAAATAAGTTCGGTAACTAATCCTATCCATGGGCCCTTACATCCAAGGAGACCTGATACAATACTAACAAGGATGGTAAGGGGAATGATTCCCAAGAAAAAGACAAGCGGCATCGAAGCTTTTAAACGATTGAGAGTTTATATTGGAGTCCCCGACGAGATAAGGGGTAAGAAGCTGGAAACTTTTCAAGACGCCAAGATTTCTCGATCCCCGTCAAAGTATATCTCGGTCGGAGAAGTTGCAAAACAAATCGGATGGGGTGGTGTCTTGAGAAATGATAGCAAACAACAACCAAAACAGAAGCAAGTACACGAACGACGAAAGTCTGAAATCGAAAGCAAAGCTGACCAGAAGGACAAGAAGCCAATCAGACCCTCACCAAAAGAAGGATAAGAGAGAGAAGAAGAGTGAACAAGATAGATCTTTATCCTGCTCAAAGAAAAACTTGTCGAGCCTTAGCTACAATCAGTAAAGGAAACGGTAAGGTACGCATTAACAATGTTCCAGTTGAAGTTTTGGAACCTAAAATAGCAAAGGAGGTGGTGTTGACTCCGATAAATCTCCTTGGAGAGATAAGAAATAGGGTAGATATTAATGTTAAAGTTCATGGAGGTGGATTTATGGGTCAAGCTTTTGCCTCCGCTGTTGCTATTTCTAGGGCTTTAACAGGTGAGGGGAAGGGTGGAAGGGATCCTAGGAGCCATCCACTGACCAAATCATTGAGGGAAGAAGTCAGAAGAAAAATCGTGGAATTTGATAGGCATCTTTTATCAGGAGATCCTAGGCAAACTGAATCCAAGAAGTTTGGCGGACCTGGCGCTCGGCGAAGAAAACAAAAATCGTATCGTTAGCTTCTTTGACATCGAACCCGGCGTTTCGAGTGACTTCTCTTATTATTTCTCCCCGTTAGAAGGAATGTAATACTCGGTCAGTTTTTTTTCATAACACTGTCCGCACAAATCCCCTGATATTTTCCATTGTTCCATTGGCCTATATAAAAATATAATCTCACGGTCGCATAGACTGCACTTGCTACGTTTGCCCATCTAGAAGATACTTTGAATCTGGGATTGACATAAAAGTTTTGGTAACCTGTGGTCTTAGCAAAACTTGTGAACGTGTCGTACTTGTGCATGAATCACTTCTTAGGATTGGGTCTAGTTTGAGCTGAGTTTTCCCGTTTGTCTGCCACTTCGGCTTCTTTACCACTCTTAGGCGACGATATGACAAACCCCAAAATAGCTAGACCAATTAAACCAGTGATAGTAAGATACGCGCCCACCCTGACGATCGATTTAAGCGTGGCCTCGTCTTGCTTGGCGACTGCTGCTATCCCAAGCCTGTCCGGTTCCATCATGGCAAATATTCCCCCGAATAACATTACTACAAAGACTATAAATACGATAGTGACCCTTTTCATGTTCTGTACTGAGTGTATCACATTTCTAAACTTAGCGGAGGATGAAGTTCTGTTGTCCTATAGAACGAATTAATATAGGGAATCACAACAGATGCTAAACTATGGGATCTACTGGGAAAGTAGCTTTAAGTGTTATAATGGGTATTGGAGCGGTAACTGGGATTCTATGTTACTACGCATTTACCACAGTGGCACCAGAACCAGGCGCGGCATCTCCCGTGGGCACTCTTGAAACCCCGCCCTCTTCCACACTAGGTGGTGTAGAATCCAAAAGCGATGGGCCTCAGACAACATCAACCACATCTGCTGACGGTACTGGTAATGTGACAACAAGTAATGCCACTGATATTAATGAATCGACCGCTGCTTCTGGCAACGCTTCAGGGATTACAGGTCCAGAAGTGTCACTCAACATTCCACAAGGTGCATCAGTTCAAGGAAACCAAGCCTTTGACCCTGACCCACTTACAGTAAAGGTAGGAGATACAATTGCAGTAGATAATCAAGACACAGTCCCGCATAC
>CAYTQD010000050.1:8069-11289 GCA_964439995.1 uncultured Nitrososphaeraceae archaeon | reverse complement strand
CTGCAGAACCAGCTCCAGCTCCAGCCCCAGCTGCAGAACCAGCTCCAGCTCCAGCGCTTCCTACAGACCAGGCTTCACTTCTAGCGTACTGTGTTTCAAGTGGAGGATGTGATGATCTCAAGCTAGTTGAGAGAGACATCTATAGACAGCCATACGCGACATTGCCTGTAATCGAATACCTGCTACAACTGTTACCTGAACTCGTACCTGTGACTGACATTCATCTTCTGGCAGATGAGATTGCAGGTCTCTATGGTCTAGAAGTTTTTGATGTCTATGATACGTCCTGCTATAAGGCAATTGGTGTAAGAAATGTTGCCGAAGACAACGCAGTCTGGGGCGATAAAAGGTTTGTAAGTTATTACGAAGACAATCAGACTGGTGTTGGAGAAAATCAGACCAGTGCTGGACAAATAGCACAGGTCGAAGGAGCGCTAAACTCGACCCAAATTATCCCACTTAGCATTCAGCGAACTCTTCTTAATGTGACAGGTGAAGATATTCCTATACCCGTGGATAATAGAACAATTCCTCCTGTCAACACAACAATGGCTAATGCCACCACAACCCCAGCGGTACCTGGCACTAGTGATCAAATTATTTGTGAGCCTACTGAAGAACAGGCCATAGCCCCACTGGAACAAGATGGTATTGACATAGCGATACTTGATACTGGACTTAGCTTAGCCCATCCCGATCTCAATGTATACAAGAACGTCAGCTTCGTGGATGGTGTCACTTCCGGAAACGATGATAATGGTCATGGTTCTATGTCCGGCGGAATAATAGGCGCTAAGGATAACTCTATTGGCGTTGTTGGGTTAGTACCGGACGCTAGGCTATGGGCGGTTAAAGTATGTGATCACTTAGGACAATGTAAGATATCTGATCAGATAGAGGGTATGGAATATGTGCTTGAGCATGCTAATGAAATCGATCTAGTCAACCTTAGCGTTAACAACCCTCCTTCTCATGCCCTGAATAATATAATCGCAGAGGTAGTTAAGGCTGGCGTAACTGTTGTTGTTTCAGCAGGAAACCGTGGCGAAGATGCGTCTAATACATCTCCAGCGAACCTTGAACAAGTAGTAACAGTCTCAGCAATCGGGGATTCAGATGGAAAATGTGGCGGAGAGGGACCTGCTGCGGAGGTCTCGGATCAAGAGGTCTCAGATGATACCTTTGCATACTTTAGTAACTTTGGCCCAGCAGTAGACGTTGCCGCGCCAGGGGTAAATGTATTCTCAACATTTAATGGCACAGGTTATGCAGTAGATTCTGGAACGAGCTTTGCAGCCCCACATGTAACAGGAGCAGCAGCAATATACCTGCTTCAAAATCCAGACGCGTCTCCTAGTGAAGTCGAGGCTTACCTCAAAACTAAAGGCCCTTCACCTTGTGATGTTCAGTTCACAGGTGATCCTGATACCTTCCCAGAACCATTGGTATTAGAACCTCTAGTTTCAACATCATTTGGCTCTAATTAACCTACTTTCTAAATTAACTTTAAAACAACGCCTACTTGTTCTGGAACTAACTTATTAACTTCTTCTGATAGGCCTCAAAACAAATTATATTTTTCTGTAGCGCCATCCTATAATATAAGGATGGACAAACTATAACTATAAACATGATAAATCCAGTTTCGCGACTTAACTAAACATACCGATAAGGACTGAAACTGAGATTATCTGAGACCATATACTAGATTTTATATCATAGACGCTGCCTTCTATCTCAAGGGAAGATTTATGTCGATTCTAGAATTGGGCAGTACCCCGCTTTGGCTTCAAGTACTTGCAAATGGATACCTTGTCGCAGGTATAGGAGGAGCGATATATGTTGCCTATGATATATTCAAGAAAAGACATATGCAGAAGATGTCTATTATGAATATCGTATGGCCTGTTACTGTATTTTATCTTGTTCCCCTTGGACTTTGGGCATATTGGCATTTGGGTCATAGCTATTCCCGTACATCTAGTTCGAACCAACAACACATCATAAAATCACATGAATATTCTGGTAACAAGAATTCTAGTAGACCGTTCTGGGAAAGTATATTTGTTTCTACTACCCATTGCGGTGCTGGATGTACGATCGGCGATGTAATTAGTACTTGGCTTATTTTTATTGTTAATATTGTGATATTCGGATCTGTTCTTGCAGCTGCATTTATCTTCGATTTTACCTTTGCATGGCTCTTAGGCGTGATCTTTCAATTTTTTGCGATATCAGAGATGCGCAAGGTATCGTTGAGAGATGGAATTATTGACTCGATAAAGGCTGATACTCTATCACTTGCAGCATTTGAGATAGGATTATTCGGATGGATGGCTGTAGTAGCATTAGTGATATTTGGCTCGACGTGGCACGCAAATCCAACTGAACCTATATTTTGGTTCATGATGCAGATAGGCATGAGTATCGGTTTTTTTACAAGTTATCCTGCCAATATATGGTTGGTCAAAAAAGGGATCAAACACGGTATGTAATATGCAGTTAGATGGTACTATACCATCTAAATGTAGAATTATCTTTTTATTCTACTTTAACTTGCAATACTTTCTAATCCTTTGACAGTTATTAGTAATACTTCCTAACACCTGCTCTATGCGTTGTTAGGTGGACATGATTCCACAATGTGCCACAGGCGTTTATAATTAGAAAATTTTAAAGAACTTTTGTTAGTGGATAAGTCATTTATCAAAGACAAGGGGCAAACTATCCTAATTCAAATATGATTAGACCACAAAAACTTTCCTGTATTGAACTGCCAAGCAATAATGAAGAAAACGAACCTGACTCTCTTTCTTACCCTGATTGCATTTTTATCAACTTCAATATTATCAGTAGATCAAAGCGTAGATGGAACCGTTGAAGGTATGCCTATGATTTCAGGGGTAGGGGAAGGTACCCTCTCATGTGTGGACGGTACGACATATGAAGATGCAGCACTCAGCTTTAGAACCAATAATGGAGTTGCTGATACAGAATTAGGCAGACTTCAGATTGAGTGGCAGAATGAGGTAATAAATGGTGTCCTTGACGAATTCGGAACCACTTTTGGGGGAGATGAATTCAAACTTCGGTACGAATTTCAAAGTGACATCTGCGGCGGTATCGATCTTATATATTTAGGTAACATTGCAGGGAATTGCGGCGAGGACGTAACAATTAACCTTAATGATGGATATTATCTATCTGGCGATTTTAGAGG
>CAYTQD010000050.1:0-7969 GCA_964439995.1 uncultured Nitrososphaeraceae archaeon | reverse complement strand
AGGACGTAACAATTAACCTTAATGATGGATATTATCTATCTGGCGATTTTAGAGGTAGAGTAGTTTGTCTTGTGACTCAGGTACCCCCCTCTATGGATGAAAGGCAGGTACCCCCCTCTATGGATGAAAGGCAGGTACCCCCCTCTATGGATGAAAGGCAGGTACCCCCCTCTATGGATAAAACCGTGGATGAAACCGTGGGTAAAGCAAGCGAAGCCGATCAGCTCGACGAAACGCGAGATACGCTGCAAGACCTCGTAAAAAATTACCGAGAAAAGAACTATGACGAAGCTGCCGCACTTGCTATACGACTAACTCAGCTAAACCTTGACTTTGTAAATGATCGTCTGCTGTCAGATACAGAATCATCAGGAGATATAGATAGCCTTAGAGAGGATCTGAGGAGATCTGTTACAGAAAGGGCACCTCTTCCGCTAGTTCAACAATTGATAAACACAATAAACAAAGATCTCGATAGTGCAGAAGAGCTACTGGAGACGAGGAATTGATCGTAGGCGCCGAATAAGGGTTGAGAAACTTTCTTCGAATAGTTTCTCAACTGATCTACTAAGAATAGGAAATCTAGAACTATTTTATTAGGCCCTGTAGTTATCCCATACCAGTTGTCAGAAGATAGGGAAATTTTAGAGTTCGAATGGTATCTGCGCGACTATTTTTTTCGCCAGACAAATATGGGCCGGGAGGAATTCCATAAAGCTCGATTAGTAGCAGATATGATCTCTCTATATTTAAGATACAGAAATTCTAGACCTGAGAAAGTAGATAATTTGTTGAGTCCTGTTATCAAAAATCTAATGCTGCGCCACGTAATCACTAATATGAATGATAATCATAATTATAATAATGATATTAATGGGAGTAACGATAAAAACCAAGTTTCATTTAAATTGGCAACCCAATTAATTAGGCTGCAATGTTCGAAATGTTTTTACATTTCATATTTGAGTATGAATGAGCCGAGAACATGTTTGCGTTGTTCATCGGATTCACTGCATGATTTTCCAAAACGGAAAAAATAGTGGAAAGATATATAGATCATGCTTAGTTCATCAAAGATTACTATGAAAAAGGGTCGCAGGTGCAATATGCAATTACTTTGATCAGATTTGCCTTGATTTATTTATCCGCGTCAATAGTATATAGGTAATAATTGCTATGACATCCCACCGTGACAAGAAGAAAGAACAAGAAGAAATTGCTCACAAGATAGTAATATCAGAGATAAATAATTTAGCTTTAGGATCCTCTGCAGTTAAGGAGAATGGTTGTGCTGCTTGTCATGTTTTATTTTCACTAGCCGACAAAATGGAGTTAAGTGAACAAGATGCCTCCGACTTGCTATCAGAACTTTTATTTGATGATGCACAACTAAATGAACACTTTATCCAGATGGTTGAAAATATCCACATGAAACAAAGACTGATGGGCCTAGCTTTTTTTATGAAAACAAGAGAAGCTAAAGATAGATATATCGATTCTAGTTTCAAAAATGTACTAGCTGAACTATCATCAGATCTGGTAAGCTTTGGTGTTGATATTGTTTTTCGCAAATTGCTTCTGTCTTCGATATCGCTGGAAATTGCCAAGAACATAGGGATAGATCATCACGCAGCCCTTGAGGAGCTTTATTATTATATGCGAAAAAAAGATCAAGAAACGCAGGATAGCATCATGAAGTTTACAAACCGCTTTTACGAGAAAACCAAGAAATAGAATTAGATCAGCTAATCAATACTAGCATTAATTATCAGCCATACATGATCATACCCTCTCCGATAGCAGTTTGCCCTTGCTGCTGTCCTTGCGCCTGCTGTTGCTCTCTCACGGATCGCATTATTTGTTCCATACGCCGTTTTAATTCAGCACCTTGTTCTCTTAGTTCCTTCGTATCTATTTTCAGATATTTGCTACCTGATAACTTGGAAAAAGATTCTATTAATATAGCCGCTCCTTCTGGGTCAGGTATGCCGCTAGTTGCCTCTATAAGCAGCGCTTTGCATGCAATGCCATTGGATAGGCATGATGACAAGAGTCCTCCTGCCGTTCCTCCTATGAATGCCGTGCTGAAGAGGCTATGTTTATTGTTGTATCCCTCATCATGAAGAAGATTAGCATTATCTATAGCTAGACCATCGCTTGACAATATCATGGGCTCTCTCTTCCCTTCAAACATACCTTGCATAGCAATACCATCCAATACTATAACTTCTGTAACCTCCGCACTTACGCCCCATTTCATGACAGTATCTAATACTGAATGAATTCCCTGAACCATTATAGGAGACTCGCACACGAGCACACAGACAGTTCCTTCTGCATTTGCATACAGGCGAAAAGGATGTCTAAGCTTTCCCCCAACGTAAATGACTCCGGGCACAATAAATTCCGACTCAATACAAGCTATTTGGTGCATGTGTAGCTTCTCGATAATGTAACTCGTACTTATAGGTCCCACCATGCCTGCACCAGGAAAACCTGCAACAAAAATTGGCTTATTCAATTTCGCTTTTTTTCCAATTACTTTTGTTAGCGGTTTGAGCTGGCTCTTTCCATCGGTCATAGCCTCATTAACTATATATGTTAACCTCTTTTCTGCCATTAGGCTCCACTAACTTTAGTTATTTAGACATAATAAGTTAAGGATTTTACAAATACTGGTCTAATCATAAAAAGAGTGAGGCCTATGATTAACCTATGTTACAGGGGGGAAACGAAAAACCTCTAACATATAAAAGAAGTGGTACTTGGCGATTCTTTACATACCTACCCACTATCACGGCCTTTGCCATTAAAGGTAGTGTGCAAAGGTTTGTTTCTATGCCGCCAAGCACTATTGACTAGCCATGGTCGTACCCATTTCAATATACACAATATTACATAAATAGTTTTCCATTAATATAATTTACATATCTTAACTATAATATAACATGATTATTTCAACTTTGCTTATACTACTTTACACTTTATAGTCCACACAAATAGGTTGTTAATTGTTCTCTACCTCATTCACATCGTAATTCTATCCAGCAAATCGATTATCTCCTCCAAGCTTGGAGGCTCACCGTCTGGATTCCTAACATATAATGAAGCGCAGGCATTTGAAAACAAGAGACGTTCTTTCGGTTCTAGCCCAGCCAGATAACCAACCATATCAGCCGCGTCCCACGAATCACCTGCTCCTGTTATCATTTTGGGCTCCACCCTAATTGGATGTACAAAGACAACTTCCTTTCCGTTAGACCATGCAGCCCCATTCCTTGTGTGCAAGTCTATACTTATGCCTATCTTCTCTGCGAGCACTTTTGCAGCGTTTTGTACGTTATCGGCCGTGTAACTTTCAAACTGAGGAATAAGAGAATCCAAACCTATTGCCGAGGAAACAGAATTACATTCGCTTTCATTCATACTGATGACGTCAGTAAACGTACTGATTTCCTGAAGGGTGGATAGAAATTCAGATTTTCTGTTTTCAATATCAGCAGGGTCGATAAAATGAAGTGCTTTTGGGGAGTTTCTAAAGACATATTCTACAAGCTGGCTTCCTTTCATGTTGCTTCCCCAGTTGACTACCATTACCCCATCAGAGTTTTTTATTATAGACAAATCTTCTTCTGACGTAATGCGATCTGGTCCAAAGTTCACATTTTCTCCTACGTCGCTTACCATAATGTTTACTTTCGAGCTTGCAATCCTGTCAGACATAAATTCAAGAGCAGTAGTATGGCCATGCCTTCCACTCGTAATACGAAGATTTATCTTGTTGTCGTCAAACTTTGAGAACACGTGCTTTAGTATCGATGAACCTACATCGTCTGCAACCGTGAATAATGAAATTTTCATCCCTAATTTTGCAAGACTATATGCAATATTAGCAGCATTTCCTCCTTTCACATCTACTGTGGAAACACCACGTATGCTTCCGCCCCCAAATCTGGACTTCTCGTTTAGCTTGTCAAAGAATTCTTCCTTTGAATTTAGCCTGATAATCCGATCTATAAAGAAGTCGGGCATTACGGCAATACTATTCATGTACGATCTATAGGATTCAATCTTTCGTAATATCGGTGGCTTCATATTCTTCACACCTTCGCTACTAGGTAATGCTCAAGTACCCTGCGCTCATGTATAAGTGTATAATTGTAGGGCAAATAAACAATCACCTCATTTAGTGTACTGCCAGCATTATAATCTAAACCAGATGTAGAGGTCGTGTTGACCCTTTTTATCTCCAAATTTGAAATGACAATAAATTGACATTTCAATATAACGATAATTTAGTTAGTTTGTTATGGATAAGAATTGATCCTTCCGATCTCGTGTAGGTATGTCAATATAAGGAAACATTATTTCTAGATTCTTACTGGGGTTCAATAGTTGCTGGGGGTTTGCTAGATACAGCATAACATACCAATGAGACATTTTCTACCTCATTCGTAATTCTATTACTCATGCGTTCAATCAATTCAGGCGATAACCGTGTCCAATCTGCAGTCATTGCATCTACTGAATCTACAACTTTGATGGTTACAACATGTCCGTAGATACGTTCGTCTCCCACAACCCCTACTGCCTTATCATCCCCTACTATCGCGAAGGCTTGCCATACATTATCATAAAGGTTGGCTCTTTGCAATTCGGTTTCGACTATATAGCCAGCTTGTCTTGCTATGAGTAACTTTTCAGGGGTCACTTCTCCAATTATTCTTACGGCCAGACCGGGTCCGGGAAATGGATGCCTAAGAAGTAGGCCGTCTGGTACTCCAAGCAATCGTGCTGTAATCCTGACTTCATCTTTATATAGCATTTTCAAAGGCTCGATAACTTTCAGCTTAAGCCACTTGGGTAGGCCACCTACATTATGATGAGTTTTAATTATTGCCGCTGGACCTGTCGAAAATCCGCTTTCTATTACATCCGGATAGAGAGTCCCTTGCGCAAGCCAATGAAATGGACCATATTTCTTTGCAATCTCGACGAACACATTTACAAATTCCTCTCCTATTACGAGTCGTTTCTTTTCTGGATCCTGTATTCCCCTTAACTTTTCTAAAAACCTCCTATCTGCGTTAACATAAATAACTTCTATCCTCATCGATTTAAAAAGATCTAGGACTATCTGCTCTTCATTTTTCCTTAACAATCCGTGATTGACAAATACACACTGCAATTTATCTCCTATCGCCCTGCTAAGTAACGCTGCTACTGTGGTAGAATCAATTCCTCCACTGACAGCACAAAGGACCTTCTCTTCTCTTCCCACCACACCTCGAATCTTTGCTATTGACATTTCTATAAAGCTCTCCATGTTCCATTCTTGTCTTGCCCCACTAATTACCTTAGAAAAATTCTTCAGAATTTCAGTGCCTTTCTCTGTATGTATAACTTCTGGATGAAATTGGAGTCCGTATAATCCCATTCGGCTACTTCCCACAGCCGCGGCCGAAGAACCCTTCGTATGTGCCAAGATTTTGAGTTCCCTAGGAAGAACGTCAGCCGCATCTCCGTGGCTCATCCAACACTTTATCATTTTGTTATCTATGCCATTAAATAGGTCCTCTTTGTTGTCGATAATTAAATCTGCTCGACCATATTCTCTCCTAGCAGTTCTCTTAATTTTACCACCAAAATGGTCTACTATCAGCTGATGTCCATAGCAAATTCCCAAAATCGGGATTTGAGCATCAAATATTTTGCTATCAGGTCTAGGTGAGTTCTCAGAATATATGCTTGCAGGCCCACCAGACAAAATTATGCCTTTTGGATTGGTACTCTTAAGCTCTGAAAGAGGGACATTATATGGCAGAATTTCACAATATACATTTGCTTCGCGCAGACGTCTGCAGATCAAATGGCTGTATTGGGATCCAAAATCTAGCACCACTATCTTATCCATGCTATTAATATCATGCTCTGCTGGCTTTTTCTATCATTCTTGTAAATACCCATGTAGATGTATTAAATATCTCGTTTAAACGGTCTTTGTCCCGATAATTATTTATTATTATTCTCTTAATCATACCGCTCTCGTCCTCCTCCACATAATAGTTCAGTGAAACTGATTCATTAATTTGGTTTTGAGATACCTTTTCTGCGTCTTTTGTTTTCATACCTTCTAAAATTCTATTCAAAAAGAATGATCTAAACGGAGGAGTATTGATGTTAAGAGCAATGCCTTTGGCGGGGATGAGTTCAACTGAATTCTGCAGTACTTCAGCATTAGCTATCAGGAAGTCATCTTTGAGACGCTTTAGTGGTTTAACTTGTTTATGATATTCCTCCTCATCTGAATAAGCTCGCTGCTGTTTCTGACTTGCCTGAGACGCAGCAGTGGCTGTAGCAGCCGTAGCGGCTGTAGATCCTGACGTCCCAGGACTCAGATTAGTAGATTGAGATACCTGTGATACAACATCAACTGAAGTTGAAGATGTCGACGATGAGGCGATGCTTGAAGCCGGCTTAAAGCTACTTTGTTTTAGTAAACTATCAATAAGGGCAAGGATGGTACTCATCCTGTCAACTTGCTCTTGTTTGTCTGAAATCTGTTTCATAAGCCACTCTCGTACCTCAGCTGCATGTTTGATATCATCTTCAGAGAAACTAGACATCCTCACAACTTGATCGACATAAATGGTATATAGTTTTTTCAGACCATTTAATTACATTAAGTGTAGTGGCGAATCTTTCCTGCATAAGCATAGTTTATTGCCATCTTTAGATAACCTTGTCTGCCATAATCCTTTAGCAGACAGGCCCAGACAATAATGCTGCGTAAATGTTTCAACTTTTCCACACTTTTAATAAAACACAAATAAAGTACTCTTTATAATAATGTTCATTAAACTCAACTAGCTCTAATAACTTACTCAGTTAGTCTTTTGAATTACTTGTTAGGATAATCATAACAGGTCTGCCACACCTGTTAGTACTATTATCTTCCGTCTATGTATATTGAGATAAAAGCGCCCTACCGCCTGGCTTCATCTCTCTCTGTTTCTTTATCTTTCTCACGGCTTCTTCAAAATGATGCATAGATATAAGCGCTTCAGATGCATGTTTTGTAGCTTCCTCTGGGGTCGGGAATCGCTCCAAATACTCGTGCAACACAAGAGAAATTGCAGTATTGGCTACGGCTGCAACATCTGCCCCGCTAAAACCATCTGTCTTTTCCGCTAACCGTTTCAAATCTACATCCTGACTCACAGGCTTACCCTTAGTGTTAATTTCAAGTATTTTTTCCCTAGTTTTGATGTCAGGATTTGGTACGTAGACGACCTTATCAAACCTGCCAGGCCGCAATAATGCCATGTCAATGATATCAACTCTGTTAGTTGCAGCTATCACTACTACACCATGCATTTCTTGAATGCCATCCATCTCAGTAAGGAGCTGGGATACTACGCGTTCAGTACTTCCATGTCCACCACCCCCTTCCATTCCTCCTCCTCTAATAGGAGCTATGGAATCTACTTCATCAAAGAATATTATACAAGGAGACGCTTGTCTAGCCCTCCTGAATATCTCTCTAATGCCACGTTCCGATTCTCCTATCCATTTTGATATTAGTTCTGGACCCTTAACGCTAATGAAGTTAGCCTCAGATTCTGTGGCTATTGCTTTTGCAAGCAAAGTCTTGCCAGTCCCTGACGGACCGTGTAATAATATTCCTTTAGGTATGGCGTGTCCCAACTGTCTGTACATATCTGGGTAACGCATAGGCCATTCTACTGCTTCTTGCAGCTCGCGCTTGACGTCATCTAGACCGCCTATCTCACTCCAAGAAACATCTGGCGGCTCCAAGTAAACCTCCCTCATAGCGGAGGGGGTTACCTCCTTTATAGCATTCTCAAAATCGCCCATAGTTATAATGAGTTTTTCTAATGTCTCTGGAGGAGTTTTCTCATCTTCCAGGTTAAGTTCAGGTAATAATCTTCTCAGGCATTTCATCGCA
>CAYTQD010000049.1:0-11421 GCA_964439995.1 uncultured Nitrososphaeraceae archaeon | reverse complement strand
AGATGGGTATGCAATATAAAGCTCTTTTGATTCATCAAGATTTATAATATGATCACATAAGTTAGAATAATAAAATGTCAATCCTTTTTTTGCAGCAGAATTCTGCGATTTCACCTCATTGATAACGATTAGTTCTTCACAGGTAGAGGTAGAACGAGTAGGTTAGAACTGTGGGGTGACGCTAAGCGAAATCCCTAGGTAGGGCCACACCATTTATAGGCACGTCTCTTTTGTAAAGGTAATACCATTTGGACCATGCTGGACACCACAATTCTTCTAGTGATAATCACTCTTACATCCCCTTCATGGATTCATGATACAGGCATAACTAGTACTATCACGGAGGCAGTATCTTCTTGGATAACAGAATACGGATACCCAGCAGTGTTCTTATCAGCGTTACTTGAGAATTTGTTCCCACCTATTCCTAGCGAAGTTATTTTTCCGTTAGTCGGTTTTATTGCATACAGCAATAATTTGGGTTTAGTCCACGCAATATCAATGGGGCTTGTAGGGGCCTTGGGCTCTACTGTGGGAGCAATCATAATATATTATATCAGTATGAGGATAGGGAAGCCAACCATACTAAGATATGGAAGGTATGTTGGAATTGGTGAAAAAGGATTACTAAAAGCCGAACTGTGGTTTCAAAAATACGGCGCTGTGGCTGTCTTCACCGGCAGAATGGCTCCAGCAGTTCGGGAATTAATATCCATCCCTGCAGGATTGGGTCAGATGAATATCATGAAGTTTATCATTTTTACTTTCCTAGGCTCAGCGATTTGGAGCATAGCCTTAACCCTATTAGGTTATTTTCTTGGAGATACATGGAATATAGTGAAAGATCAAGTATCATCTGTATTAGGCTTAGCTGCAGTCATAATAATCATTATAATAATTTCCATTATCGGGTTAAAGCTTTACAGGCAAAAAAGAAACCCCCTTGATAGGGGTAGGTATAAAGAATCAGAGTGAAGGTGCCATAAATTAGAGGTTAGCTCGTGGGCAAGCTTTACATCTCAGCCGATAATTTACAGAACATTTAGGTTCAGCACTATTAATACTGTACCAAGATTCTATATAACCTGTATCCAATTCTAGTTAAGCGAGCTTGGGGCATCCGAAGCTATATTCTCATCGCGAAACTTATCAAACCTCGATTTTTCCTTCTGAACACGTGGTATAATCTTATCCATAATAATTGTATTGAAATCTTTATGCTCCACATCTAATGTCAGAAGGAGATAATAGCTTTCATTTATCGGTATGGTTACACGATTTACTTTCTGGTATCTGCCTAAGGCGTAGAGGAGGTTGCCAATTTTTGGTTCGAACTTTACTCTAGTTTTTTGCCTGGATATTGTGTTAGCAGCATATTCCTCATTCTCTTCCTCAGTGAGCAACATCTTTACTCCTTCCTTGTGCTCGACGTTAAGTAATACACCAAACTTATTTGTTATGCCAACCCATCTAATCGTTCTTTCTAGATTTAGAACCTCTTTCGTGAAAGCATAAAGGAACTCATAGTCAATCGTCATTACCCTATCAGATACATGGTGAGTTGATTATTATTTTTTACCATTTCTGCCCAGAGGGATAAACATTCCTGCGGCACGGAGTTGTCTACTGTTGGATGCGGAATAGAGATTGTAGAGCGTAAACGTTGACCAAGAGTAATCGACAATAATCTTCCTATCCAGTCAGATTCTCTCTGCTTCTTGCTGAAAACCAAAATAGCAAGAATGGCATTGCATTTTTCCGTAGATGACACCACTTTTGCCACATTTTGTACAGGATTTATCGTAATCAATTGTTGAATCCAAAGATTTGGCCTTTTGTAGACATCTTCCACAAATCGGCGCTTCCAGATTATGACTTGAAAGGAATCCGGAACCACATTGCGTACATCTCAAACTGAACATTTTTCCCTTAGGTTTCCAGCGTTTAAATAAATTAATCATGTCTGTTTTTATTACTTCTAAACGATTAATTAAGATTTAGATTTTGTATGGAAACAAGAGCCTTTGCACTTGTTTCTATTCTCCGAAAGCTGATTGGCCACTAATCTCGCCACACTCTAATAGCGCAAACGTCCTGCAATCAGTTCAAGCATCGCATGGCATTGCGTAGCAAACGGCACCAGATTAGACGTAATTTTATTGAATCGAATGCAAAAATCTGAGATAATTTCAAGCCTACGGTCTAGTCTAACTAGTAGAAGTTGCATTAGTAGTCTGATTTTGAGCTGCTACTGGCGCAGCCTCGTTTCCTGCAGAAGGCTGAACAAGTATGCCATAGGTAGATTTTTCTACGAACATACCCATAGGAGTTCCACCAACAGATTCTACCGTGACTTCAATATCTTTAGGACCATCAGTTTCGAAAGTAAGTTCTTGTATCCCAGTTCCATCATCTGCTCTCTGGTTCCTAAGATCTTCTAATACGGTACCATCAGATTCGGCCACCTTGAAACCATATCTCACTCCGGTTACCAAATTCTCCCCGTCTGTGAAGATAATCCCGAACTTTATAGGCTGCCCAATAGTAATCATCTCCGGTTCCCACAGTAATCGTATTGTATAGGTTCCCCTAGCTGTCTGGATTTCCAAAGGTGGTTTAGGAACATTAATTTGACTCTCGGGAGTAGCAGGCTCTCCTTGCCCTGTGGCCTGTAGCTCAAAGGCGTATTGGATAGGAGGACTGCCTGTGGTAACGTCTGCGAAGGTTTCTGCCTTTACTGGATAGGGTAGATTAGCGTTAACCCAGATATGGTTGTCTACCCCTTTATGCCACCTGACAAGTGTTGTATCGAATGTCCCGGCTGGAACTGTAACTTCTGCGCTACCTGCTGGGGCAATAGCCTCTCCTCCTATCGCGGCTATTCTGCCCCAATAAGCTGCGTTTAACGACTGGCCGGGTTTAGGAACAAAAGATGCAAGCCATTGTAATGAATTACTGTATCCGCTGCGATACGGTGCCATTTCACTAGGGATATCTGAACTCCCAAGGGCACTCATGTCAAGCGCACTGAGGTGGAGCGTACCATTTATCACCCTTCCTTGATCAACAACAGTCACCGGCGCTACCCAATATTGGCCTTCATCATTAAATTCCTTGAAATATATCGTCATTAGGAATGGCCTCCCCTGGTTTACATCATGTTCCTGGATTTGGTACGTGTAGTACGTGTTTTCTTCTGCTCCCTTGCCAACATACCACATATCACTCTGAGCATTAGCCGCTATTCCTACTGCCACATGTAAAGTGAAGCTTAGCATGGAAATCAAGATAAGAGCAACTATGGCTGACCTTAGCGTATAACCTGTCATAATTAAAAATAGATTTATAGGGACTCATAAAGGTTTTCAGAACTCAATACCCAGAGGGGAACGTCATATGAGGTAGGAAGCCAGGACAAAGGAATAATTATGACTTTTACTATTGAGGTGGCATGTGCAACTGCCCTAGTGTTCAATTTTATGAAGTAGATTTTAAGCTAGCAGGTATGCAGGTGGTGCCCACACACAAGAACTGTGGCGATACTTTGAATGAAGAACAACTCTCGAAATTCAATAAGGATCTCTTAAATTACTGGGGTTTCGACAAGAAGCTAAGTTAATATCATAAAATACTATAACATCCTCACCTCGTTATCGAGTTTTAGTCAACTTTATAAATGGCCACTCTGATTTTGCTATAGGTGATTTGAATGACCAAAATGTTAACAGTGAATATAGATACATCTGGCATTGACCAAAACGAAGGAACAGAATGGGTAAACGAGATGGCAAACGTATATGCAGATATGGAAATAGAAGATGTGACAGTTTCAGGAAATAAGATTTCCTTTAAAGCGGGATTTTCTGGCATGGACGATACAGATGCAGATGACATCAAAATGAAGGTCGATGAGTACCTTACTATGAATGAGGCTTTTCAAGCCAATAGTGTGACAATCAAATAAACCGAACACCCTCTCCTTTATTTCCGAGTTGAATTTTGATCCTTAAGAGTCATAATGATTCATTACACAGCTTTAAATACCACATGAGTAGATAAAAGATAGTTAAGTCCTATGACGTGTAAGGGTATATGTATTCGTCACAAAGCGCAAAAGCCCGTAGGCTCGGGTCGATATGCTAGTGGCCAAAAACGTTGTCAGATTTGCGAAATATTCATTAAATGGGACGGATTATGGTGTCCATGTTGTGGATATCGGCTAAGAACTAAGCCCCGAAATCTAAAATATAAGGCTAAATTAAGAGCCAAAAATAAGCGATTGGAGCCCCTAGAAGCAATAGTAATTCGCTAGACCTTTAAGGCATCCCTGGATGCTTTGATTAATTGCTTATGTAATCTGAAGTTTGATTGAGAATCGCTAGTTAAATCTAATAGAGTCTCGATTGGCTTTAAGTTTTGGATCACAAACTTGTCGTCTTTTACTGAAAGGTAGGTGGTTGCAACCTTCCCGATATAATGATAACAGTCAGCGACCATACCCCGAGTCAATAGCCATTGTGATTTGGTAAGCCAGAGGTCATAGCAAACTTCAGCTTTACCCAAAAATCTTACCGATTTTAGAGCTCTAGAAATAACGGATCGCCCTGCCCTTTCAACTCCTATACATTCGAGAGCGCAATCGATTCCTGTTTTAATTTCAGATCTCTTCACTTCCAAACCTCTTATCTGATCTAGTTCGTGCAGAGGAGAAGATTTAACACCCATCAATCCCAGCAATCCTTCGATAAAATCGTAAGCAGCTACCTTTAGCCATAAAGAAGACAACGTAGGGCACTTGGACAGATTCTTAGTGATTGCTTCTACTAAAAACATCGATGCAATGATTTTTCTTTTCCCGTAGATCCTCAGTAAACCTTCATACCTTTTTTCCCTAAGTTTTGTTAATAGTGACGATACGAGGAAACTGTCAAAATCTTTGAGTATTATCATGTTTCTGATATGAACATAGTGCATTCTGTCAATTTTAGGAAATGGAATAATTTCTATCGTTATACCGTTCAGGGTTATGACTCTGTTAAGGTTAGGCTTCATTTCATCACAAAAGACAGCTATATCGTACTCGCAACAGCCGTATGAAACATTAGAGGCGGCACGACAGCCTATGACCCCAGCAGGATAAAGACTGTTCGTGTTAATATATTCCACTACGGCATTCGGGATAGACATCATGAAAGAATGACCCGATCAAATATTAAAATTAGTATTGTATCAAAGAATTAACAATAACAACTCCTATGAACCTTATCTAAGAAGGTCACAAGTTTTATATGAAGATTATAAGTCACAATTGATCCTGCTCCGGTGGTGTAGTCCGGTTAAGCATTTCGCCCTCTCAAGGCGACGATCCCGGGTTCAAATCCCGGCCGGAGCAATTTGGAAGTCGCGCTACCTGACTCAGTAGTCCGGTATTGTCTCTTCATCTTTTCCCGAGCGGATATGGGGGAATAATAGGGGGACAGTCATACTCGTCATCATCTTGTAGCGAAATGTGTTATTACTGCCAACGGCTAAAAATCTTTCTACAACAACTGGAGCCGACTTTTTCCACTAAATTCCTAAGTACCTTGATCCTATGAGCTTGAGCACTTCGTTTTTGAAATTTGTTAAATCTATCCCAGGGGGTAAGGAAATACACAGAATATTGCTATCCTTGAGGGGAAAAGTCATGAGAATAACTTTTTTAGATTCTATAATATTATATAACCCCTCCCCCAAGCCGTCCGAATACTCACTAAGGGTATAGATAAATATGCTGCTCTTTATGTAGATCTAATAGGGGTTCCACGTTCTCATGAAAACCACCGTCTAGGACCTCACCTCTTTTCGTAACTACACCCACAAAGCGGTTACGCTTATCCAAGCCAAATACTGATGGGCTAATTTTTTCCATATCACCAATGATCTTACATTGGTGATTCTACTTAATCTGAATTGTCATGTTATCTCCGAAGTTCGTGTTACCAAAGAATGCCCCTTCTTTATATGGGAATGATAATGAAGACGTACAAGTTCGGCTATGTTTCCGTCAGAAAAGTACCTTGTGTTGTACTTGGCAAGAAGTATATTACAGTCCTCACAATAGACATTTTTGAATTTCATGCAAACTTCCACCCACCTAAAATAATGTTCCCCACAAGCAATTCAGTCTAAATTCGGCATGGGGATAAATCTGTTATTAACCATTTTCCTATTATCAGGAAATTTCACTTTACTCATCTTATAATAAATTACTTCGCCACGCCGCTCAATAACTGCAACGACGGCCTCCTTCCCCATTTTTTCTATCTGATCAATAGTCTGTGCCAGCCTCATTGATTTAATTTTTGTGCCTTCACTAATTCCGAAGATAACATATCTAGCAGCCTTCTTTTCGTATTCTCCTCTTTCATACACACGAAAGTCAACCCCAAAACCAAATCCTTCCTTTGGGATATACCCTCTACTTCTCAGATCACGATAAATCATAAACTTGGTAAGAATATTTCTATCACGTTTGACAACAATTCTACCGAGGTCTTCAAAACTAAGG
Organism: uncultured Nitrososphaeraceae archaeon; assembly: GCA_964439995.1. Taxonomy (GTDB): domain Archaea; phylum Thermoproteota; class Nitrososphaeria; order Nitrososphaerales; family Nitrososphaeraceae; genus TH5893. Next base: position 4,871 of record CAYTQD010000049.1, on the reverse strand, counting down.
ATATCTTGGTCTTTTACTGTGAGTTTTTTAGTATAACACAAATACAATGCCTCATACGGTTTCAGAACGTACTCGCCATCTTCTTTTTCACCAAATCCTCTATTCCTTAGCTGGTCTTGCTGTTTTTGTTCTTCAACAACAAATTTTTGAGGGCTCTTGTTTAGTCGGACAGTGATTGAATGTTCAAACTCGCTGGTGCTCGCAGTAAGAGATGACCCGTTTAATTCTCCCATAACAAATAAATCACTGCCGGATCGCATTTAAGCATTCAATCAAAGTGTATTTAGATGAGGGGTGTCAATTATCGTGAACCTCGAGGAATGTCATACGTGAGGCGAGAATTTATCAAGGGAAAACCTCAAATTAAGATTGCAAAATATTCCACTGGGCAGTATAAAGATAATTACTATGACTACAAACTTGAGCTGCTCACGACAGAAAGGATTCAGATAAGGCACAATGCCCTTGAATCTGCAAGATTAGCTGCAAACAAAACTATAGCGAGAGCTGGAGAAACAAATTTCTTTTCATCCTTGAGAGTCTATCCTCATGTGCTTCTGAGGGAAAATAAGATGATAACAACGGCAGGTGCTGACCGGTTGCAAGAGGGGATGCGAAGAGCCTTTGGTAAAGCTACGGGACTGGCAGCAAGAGTACGTGATGAGCAAGTCATTTATGAGATTTATGTTACTGCCCCAGATCTACCTCTTGCGAAGAAGGCACTCAAAGTGGCTTCTAGTAAAGTAGGTTGTCCAATGGTAATACGTATATCCAAGTTGAAGGGTGCAAGTCAGCTAGAGGAAGAGTAGCTACTCGTTTAGAGCTCGAAAATGACTCCGACGATGAACAAATGGGCTGATATTGCACCTCCTCATTAAAGCATTGGCATCACAAGATTCATTCACGGAAGAAATACTATGGGGCAAAAAATGACTCTTCGTGTCATTACTGATCTTGAAGATATCGAATTTAGGAATAAGAGGGTCTTTGTGAGGGTTGATTTTAACGTGAAGATAGAAAACGGCTCTGTTCTGGAAGATTACCGTATTCGTATGGCAATTCCAACCATCGACTACCTGACTAAACGAGGAGCAAAGGTGCTACTAGGCTCGCACCTTGGAAGACCGGTTACACCAATATCACGCTTTTCCCTAGCTCCTGTTGCGAATAGATTATCTGAGATATTGCCTTTGTCAAAGGTTAAATTCGTAGAGGACTGTATCGGAGACGTCGTTGAGAACGCCGCGTCGGAAATCAAACCTGGAGATATCTTGTTGCTTGAAAATCTTAGATTTCATAACGAAGAGGAAGCCAACTACGGACCCTTCTGCGAATCTTTGGCCTCATTGGCAGATATTTATGTCAATGATGCTTTTAGCACATCTCACAGAAAACATTCGTCAACCTACGGGGCAGCTCGGTTGTTCGAGACTCGGCTGGCAGGGTTGAACCTAAACAAGGAGATAGCGTACCTCACGATGATTAAAGAAAATCCAGCTAGACCCCTATCATTGGTCATAGGAGGTATCAAAATAAAGGATAAGATAGGGGCCCTCGAAAATTTGCTGCCTAAAGCTGACAAGCTGCTTATCGGAGGTGTTGCAGCATATACTTTTCTAAAGGCAAAGGGTATTAACACAGGAAACTCGCTTGTGGATTACGATCGTCTTCCTTGGGTAACCAAAGCACTTTCAGATTTTGGTTATAAAATCCTACTCCCTACAGACCATCTTGTCGCGCCTTCTAGCCGAGATAGCTCCATTGCGATGGTAAAAGGTAATATCCCTGACGGAATGGTCGGCTTCGATATAGGCAACGAAACAGTACATCGTTACTCGCTAGAGATCGGGGGTAATGGAGCCGGTACAGTCTTTTGGAACGGCCCAATGGGTCTGTTTGAAGTGGGTGCATTCTCTAATGGCACGATCAATATTGCCAAGAGCATGGCTCTAGCGTTCTGGCGTGGCTCTAAAACACTGATTGGTGGAGGAGACACACTGGAAGCAATGAAGAGAGCGGGTGTTACGGAAAGTGAAGTGAGCCACGTGTCCACTGGAGGCGGAGCAACACTTAGATTCCTAGCAGGTGACGAAATGCCCGGAATTAATGCGCTAGAGCAGACGTAGATTTGAGTTTTTCAGTTAGTCTTTTACAATATCAGAACTTACGTACATTTTAGCTATACCGGATAAATACGCTCCCCGGTATGTCTATCTATAATTATAATTGCCTTCGTAGGACAGGTCTGAGCTGCAGAAAGTATAGATTCAAAATCTTCAGCCGTTTCTGAAACGACGTTTGCCTTAGGGTTAAAGATTTTATTCTTTTCCACTACAAAGACCTTCGGCGCAAGGGTTTCACAGCTGCCAAAAGCCATACAAAGTGACGGCTCGACTACTATATGAAACCTACTTTTCTCACTGTCTAGATTGTCTGTTGTAGCACCGTTTTGTGGTTTAAAATGAAGTCTGTAATAGTCACGGTTTCTATCAGGGCTGCTAGGATTGGAGTAAAATCTATAAGTACTTCTACTGCTTCCGTCCTTATCTTTTGGTTCCTTTATTCTAGTAGGATGTTCATTTTTAGGACGTCGGATGAGAGTATTATCATAAGCAAGGTCCGCCTTGTCATATTGCCTTCGTTTTTCCTTGTCTGACAGAACCTCAAAGGCTTCGTTAATCTTCTTTATTGTCTCTTCAGCAGATATGGAGGAGCTCACGTCAGGATGATACATCTTGGCTAGACGTCTATACGCAGCTCTAATGTCGTTATACTTTGCTTTTTCTGATACTCCTAACATAGCATAATAGCCCTTGGTATCCATCGCTTAAAGTATGTCTACTGTTGTTTATTAGGCTTGAGGTAAGCAGGTAACTCACCTTCTTACAATTTAACTTTCCTTGACTGTCGTGACGTATCTCGAGGCGAGTATTAGAAAATCTATAAGTATTTGGAATTAACTTCACAGCATTAAGGCCGAGATAAAAAAAGAAAGAGAATAGAAGATGTCAAGAAACCACTGATTTGCATTGATGTTCCATTACCGTAAATTGATCGAAGAACGGACAGTTTATCACATGAGTTCCTTCCATAGCAGGACCAACAGTTATCATTCTGGCTCTTGTCACTGCAGCAATGTCATCGACAGTTTCCGATATTTTTGCCTGTGATGGTTCTATTCTGTAAAAGATACTAACCAAATATGGCTGTAGTTCGAGTCATCTCTCCACCCTCCCTCTTGATGGCTGGACTATTACGATGACGTTCGTCTAGGTTACCGATAATTCGCAGTTGTTTTGAGCAGACATGATTTCTTCTACAGCCTTCAATTCTTGCATTTGCATTATCATTCCAGGTTACGAGGTTTGTCTGCCATAGCCAGGCTGTAATCCTCGTCCCCTGGTACCGCATTCGCGACAGGGAGAAATCCTGTATTGTTAGCAATAGATGACGCTGCTTGTTCGTCCGAGTTGCTATAAAATATGTCAGATTTCCATCTATGTATCCCCGTGATGTCCATCTTGATGTCTATCTTGGTGGCATGCTTGGATTTGGCGTTATTGGAGAGGTCCTGTTGACACTAGCGCAGCAACATAAATAGCAACTGCCACAGGCAACAGAATCATTCATCCGCCGGCTTCTCTTTTGATGCGCTATTTTCATCGACTGTCGAGATTCTTGTCTTCTCTATAAATGTCATTCTTTAAACTCCTTAAGTATAATTCGTTTTACCTTAACTATCCGTTTAATCATACCGGAACGGTTAGTTATTTAGTCTAGGCATAGAACGGTTAGATCTATACACGGAATTCTTCTAATTGGTAACAACATATGGTCATATAATGACCGATTCCTCCAATTATTCCTGAGTGATATCCCAGACAGAGCTGCATTTTATATCCAGATCGGGACAGGTCTCTTGTTGCCACTGAATTAACCTTCGATGATGGCTCATGCAAAGATAATGCAACGTCCCTCTCACCTGACACATCAACGTAGATTTCAAGTTGCATCCAAATTTTAGGTAGAGTTCTGCATTTTTGGATACGAAATATCTGTGTGCTTCAGTTGTTGAATATGAGCATATAGGCCTCGGCTTCATTTTAGAAAAAACTCTGTCTTGCCATTTGTAATGTAAGAAATGCTTATGCCTATAAACAATACTGAGCCTATGATGGATATGACAATTAATGTAAACATGATAGCATTAACTATACGCTTCGTTTAACTGTAGAAGGACATTTCCTATTATTCATAGTACGCGTCCCAGATTTTACAACATAAAACGGATTTCCATTTTCGATTATTCTGCCATGAAACATCGAGGTAGCTCCGCCACCGTAATCCTTTTCTAACACCCGTCGTTAACTACGGTATGGTCGGAGACAAACTAACATTACCGTTTGAGGTGGCCTACTCCGAGAAGCCTAGCGGGAAGTCAAAAGGGATGAAAAGACTTGCAGTAATTGTAAAACCAGAAAGCGTTGATGAGATCATGTCATCACTTAGAGAAATTGGCCTCGAGGCGACAATTTATGATGTAAAGGGATCAGGAAAGGATAACGAAAGGGTCGCATCAGGTAGGGGAACAATAACACGAGAGCGCGCATATAATCCAAGAAAGGTTGTGGCTACTGTGGTTAAATCTGATGATTTAAACGAGGTAGTTGAGAGAATGAAAAAAGCTCTGTCTGGAGAAAAGGCGGTTGTCATGATTTCACCAGTAGATGACCTTGTGATGCTATAAAAAGTTCAGCAGTACGTAGCCTTTTCTGTCCCAATTTTCCGTACCACTATACTATGACCACTTCCTCATACTAAAGGTCGATATCGGCTCTTGCTATATTCTAGACGATTATTAACATTATATG
>CAYTQD010000048.1:8598-11571 GCA_964439995.1 uncultured Nitrososphaeraceae archaeon | reverse complement strand
TTGTAAGATAACTTATAAAAGGTGTCATAGGTCAAATTATTTTGTCAGTAAGTGTTAAGTGAGGCTAGCTAACAACCCAATCCATACCAATATGAGATGGAACAGAGACCGTAAGAAAGAAGGTTCTATGGCGGTAGGCATTCTATTGCCAGTTATTATGATCACAGGAACCCTGGTATTAAGTTATGATTATGCTTCAGCTACCACTGAAACAGCTAATAGTACTACAATTACTACGGTAGAGGAGGACAATGGTGTTACGAATGCAGCTACTCTCTTTCAATCAGGAGAGCTTGTCCTTGGAAACAATGTACCATATCTGGTGATACTGTTACCTAATGAAGCTCACGAATCGCCAGAGTTAGATGAAGAACAAAGATTGATACCACAGCCCTATGTTCCGCAAAGCGCAGTCATAACTCCAGAAACATCTGTTTTATGGTTTAACGGGGATGTGGGTCATGATCGCAAGATAACTTTAGTCAAAGGAGAGGAAACTGTATTGGAAGGCGATGAATTTGAATTCAACGACATATATGGACCAATAAATTTCAATGAAACCGGATTATATCACTACTATGAAGCTGGTGTGGTTGAGGATGATCCCGATTTTGTTATGGAAGGAACTATCATGGTAAATGAGGATAATGATAATGCAACAACACTCGCACTCGGAAACGATACTCAGATATTAGGCGTAATACTGGTACCTGCAGAAGATCTTGAGGAACATGTTGCAGCTCTTCAAGCTGGTGGTCTAGACATTGATAGTTCTCATACCTTCGAAGACCTAAAAGGCGGAGATGAGCAGACGCTGATAGTATGGACTGGAGATCCTAATCAGGAGGCGTTAGATCAGGCTATTCAGACATTGCAAGGTATAACGGAAACACTGCCATATAGCTAGCTTATTTTCGGGAGTGGTACCATGCCGTTCAGTAAAGATCGGCATCTAGTGATCCTCTAAATACGAATCTGCAATTCTGTTTTTCTTGTATAGCCAAACTTAGAGTAAGCAGGCTACTACTACTTGCTTTTCCAATTCATATTCTGCTGCACTTGTTCGCTAGTTACTCCCCAGCAATTACTATTTTATAGCTACAGTCGGGTTCGATGGCTGAGACGGAGATGTGCATATATATTATGTCATAGTTGCAGGTGCAGCAGTTCTTAGCTTTATTTTTGTTTCGTTAATAAGATTACACCTTCAACATCAGAAGATGACAAGAACCATTCGTCTTTTCTTTGCTCTTTTATACCAACTATAGATTCCCCGCATTCAGGACAGATTTGGTAAAAAACGTAGACATTCATACCCCTTGCATTTTTTCCAATCCACGTCCTTTCCATCTGGGGGTGAAAAGCAACGTTGCAGCTGGGACATTTCATAAATTGACTATACATTTTTCTGGTTTATATCACTTTGTTAGGCTACGGTAGACCCTACGAAGACTGAATAATAAGTGTAGTTTTATGGTGGGGCCTCATTAATGCGTGCTGGGAAAATGACATTGAGAGAAATACGTCCTCCACATCTTCACAGTCTTTGTCTCTAGCCGATGGGGGGGGTAGTCGTGTCTCTAAACATCTAGACTATTTCTCTACCAAAATAGGGGAATCTATTTTCTTTGAAATATCTCATATTCTACTTTATCACATTGCAAATATGCTACTAATGTGATAATATGATTAGAATTGAAGAAATATCTAATACTGTCAATACTAGTTGTATTGGGATTACCTGTCCTACTCTCAGATGCTACCGCAGCTCAAGGTGTTCAATACAATGAAGAATACATGGAACAGCACGATGGTGGAGACAGAGAGGAGTATTTACAAGAATTGGAATATAGTGATCCTGAGTTTTATATTCCGCCAGTTAGTAATGATACGATTGAAGACGTTAACTAATACATAAATACAAAAAATTATGTCAAGAAAATATCTGGAATAAAGAGATTCATGCAGTAATAGGAGGATTTCACCGGCCAGCCTATGCATGAAGGAGCAACTGAACCTGAGTCACAAGAAATACAAAAAGCAGATCCTGATTACCTGGCACCTTGTCATCGTGCTGGCTGGAAAGCGACAAAGAGAATCATTCAGCTTATGCCTGAAAAGTTCATACAGTATAGCGTAATCACACATTTCAGTTTTGAGGACTAAATACTAACTAGAAAATCTCTGTCCATATTCACCCACCAGTTCAGTTCTGTACTCATAACCCATCCCAACGTTTAGCTAATCTGTTCTATGATACATTCCACAAACTTTTTGATCCCAGTTTAGTCCGCTTGCTTCAGAAATGCAGGGTCTTGCAGTCTGCATTTATCTTCAGGAATTGAATCGAAGAATTCCTGCGTAAGGAGTATGAATCTAAACCGTAAATTTACTGGGTTTTCTACTGGATCATAAATAATACATAACCTTTTCTTGTCGTGGTTATGTTTATGCTCCACCTGCAGAATAGAAAGTTTCTCTGAGCCGTACGAATTTACACCAATGAACTAGTAGACTAAGAAAGCATTGTTGCGACATGAGTTACCAGATCTTCAATCGCTTTTGGTTTTCTGATAAAGCACTTTATCTCGTCTAAAAGGGGAAATGTCTCATTAAACTCCTGATGATAATCTTCATATGCTGTGATAAAACACGCCTTCACATGACTGTCTATTTCTTTTATTTTCTTATATAACTCATAGCCATTCATGGAAGTATCAGGCATTGTAATATCTATAAGCAATAACCCATATGAATCTGGTTTGAAACTAGATAGAGCCAATGCAGGATCATTATAGGTATCGGCTTCATAACCATTCATTTCCAAAACCATCTTGAAAACGGAAGTAACCTCGAATTCATCATCTATAACTAGAATCTTCTTCGAAGTACCGATGTGAAGAGTATTAGTAGATATTTTTAATCTCCCTCCATACTGTTGTTTGTTATGTCTCTGGCTTGGCTTGAATCCAT
>CAYTQD010000048.1:0-8588 GCA_964439995.1 uncultured Nitrososphaeraceae archaeon | reverse complement strand
AGACCTCCCTCAATGCCACTTCGGCCAGTTTGATAGTTTTTCATACTATTTCTGCATCACCTTAGGCAACACTTTAACATTATACTTCGTTTAACTTGCTAATTAAGTTATTTTAACTCGCTGCTTAGTAGTATAATGTGTACGATATATGTTATAGTACAGAATTCAAATGTGCTTATATTAAACTTAGTTATAGTTAGTATACCGCGTACAACTTCAAGTTAGACCTGTGAAAAATTTCGTTATTATAGCACAGAATTAGGTATGAGTTGGTGTTCTGTTATCCATGGTTTTATTGATTCCTTGCTATTCATTGAATCAGGACTGGTCAGGCTTTCTGCTTTTCTTGTGGTAGTTGTGGCTGCTATTACATCAAATGCGTACGCAGTTCTAAAGAGATGCTTGCTGGGGGATTCAGAGAAAAAAATATGAGTTATTTACAGATAGGCACAGCTGCCCTTTCAACGGTGCCTAGTTGACCTATGTCCATTACCATAACTATATGTACCCTCCCGCATTAGAGTGCGGTCGCGCTGTCATGTGGATACCCTAGGGCAGATCCACGGTATGTACTTCATCTTCACAAGTTCTGCACATAAACCTATTACAACTATCACACCATTGTATCTCACTCGTACCGTTACATGAATCACAACGTGGTGCTTTGCCTCTTGAGACTGCTTGTAGTATTGATAATGTTAGACTCTGTCTCCTTGTAGACAAGAGAAACATGGCTAGATTCGCTACGGTTACCATACCTGAGACCATACCATTTTCATCGATTACAGGTAGCTTGCGTATTTTGTTTCTTAACATAATCTCTGCTACTTTTTCTACTGTGGTTGAAGGCCCCACTGATATGAGTGGATGTGAAGCCAACCTTTCAAGTAAAGTGTCGCGATAGTACCTTCTCACCAGATCTCTCTCAGTTACTATTCCAAATGGTCTATCATTTTTAGTTACGATAACACTCCCTACTCGCTTTTCAGTCATCAAGGCAGCAGCATGAGCTGCAGTTCTTGAAATGTCAAGCGAGACAACAGGTGTAGACATTATTTTATCTATTCTTGTAGTGCTTTCTTCATGAAACAATCTCGATGCCTTTGACTCTACTAGTCTGTCAGTTATATGGTGAACTTCATTTAAGGAAATATCAAGAACTTGAGCTATGTTCTTGATAGATAGATCAGAATAGAGGTACAAACAACTTACTGCTTCCTTGTCCCTTGATAGTTCTCGTTCCTCGTCTGTACGAGATACGTTGTTGTCGTTATAATCATTATTAGCAAATCTTATCATACTTCATCATTAGGGATTTCAAGAATAAAATACTTTTAGTCATTGAAGGAAGATCCAATAGCTACAGTAGCCCAATATTCCTAGGATATGTAATATGTGATATAGCCATGGTGTCCCACTGGAAAAACTTCTATATCCTTGCTATGCAGAAAATTGGAGGTTGGGATTAGCAAGGCGCTTAGACGTTTCCTCCTCCGTATTTTCTTGTATGGTTGGGGACCATACAACACACAACGTACAACGGGACAACCAGCAATAACTACTTATATCACACAAATCAGACTTCGAAACTGTGAATGTAAATCTTCTAATGGTGACCTTCGCCATATTAGTTGATTTTAGCGTATCTGTCATGACACCAGTGTTAGCCCAGAACATGAGTGATGACAGGGTGACAGCAGATACCTTGAGTGATAGAAGCATGACTGCTATTGCGACTGCTGCTGGAGGTATCGAGATTTACGTTGCAGTAGGTGTAGAAGCTAAGACCATAAATGGTCTGGAACATCGTGTTAACTAGCCATCTAAAATTATGGATATGCCTTCCAAAACAATTCCGTATCGACTTTGCCATCTTGCAATCTTTGGCCTAGCCGTAACTTCCTATCAATATGCTGTAAAAATTAACGGCGATTATCAGAAAAGTGCTAAAACATTTAAATTGTGTATTTAGCCGGCAAAGATCATGAGTATCCGTTCACTTGCATATACAAACGGGGCAATTCTCGTCGCCCTGACAATTACTGTTGCTATATATTCAACAAGTGCACTAAAGATGGAACCAAGCTACGCCACATCTACGTTTGACCCTAGCCGTTTACCTGATATAAGCTCACCAACAGACGCAGGCGCTACAGGAGATGAGGAAAACTTCTCACAATTTATGGAGTGTATGTTTGGTGGTGATGTCTCCGAAGAAGACATATCTGATGTGCTTGAAGGCAGTGGTGATTCTACTCCGACAGAGCAGGAAATCAGAGACTGCTTTGCACCATTATATAATACCGGCAGTACCACCGACGCCACGAGTACAACAGATGAGGGTGATGAGACTGGCAACGAAGGGAGCGACGACGACGCAGAGACTCCAGAAGACGAAGAGGAATTAGCTGAATAGTTAGACCACATATGCTATCAGGAGCTTATGGCTTCTTTTCATACTACCTGAGGGAGCATATTGGGAAAGAATACGAAGGAATTATAGAAGATCTAGTCTGACATCAACCTAAAGTTTCAACAACTCTAATGTCTTTTGGTATCTCAAAGCTCTTGCCAGTTGTAGCGTCGGTTATAGTATAAGTCACTGAATATTCACCAATGGGGAGTGGTTGATCAAGAGTTAAGGTTATAGGCATAAATGCTTCTGTGGCCTTATTATGTGAAATAAGTGGGTCGCCAAAATCAGCAGGAATCGGTTCAGTTAATGGATTGCCCTGGTTATCGGAGACTTCAACGGTCGCGCTAAAATTGAACAAATACAATACATTGCCTTCCTCATCAACTCCCTCCTGGAACCCATATCCAACTGGTTCGACGTACAGAACAATTGTACGCGTATCTGGGCTAAAGATATTTGACGGACGTTCATCATATACTCCGAAGCCCTCAACTGAACCATCCTCAACGAAAGTGTCAAAGACGGACTGAAAATCAAGTTGTTGCCATTGATCGAGGTAAGATTCTCGCAATGTCTGGAAATCAGTACCAGCAGTAGTCTGGTTTAGTAATGAAGATGAGGATGCGTCGGATGTCTCCCTCTGCGCGTCTGCATCAGGGAAAGTCGGTATACCTGTTATGGCGTAGACAAGTACCGTCAGATATAAATAAAATATGGCACCATTTATCATTGCTTTAAGGTTGAAGGCCAATTTAATAAAGATTTAAAACAAACCGCGTCAGTCGCAGCTTTACTCGACCTTTGGTGTTTCTATCTAACAGGATAGGATACTAATGGCAACGAGTCGCGGACTCATAAGCCGGTGTTGTTGCCGTGATCTGATTTGATAGCCTCACATTAAGGTACTGCATTTAAGAACAACTGCCTCGCAAAAAGATGCTTGATGCTTTCTTCTGCTAAAATATCTTAGATATAAGTGGTGCGTCTGCACTGTATTGCAATAGAGCCTTACACTACATATACTTTATTGTATTGGATCAGATTATGAGATTCGCTAATGCGAACGTGGAATCTTCTCAGGCAGCAGCTGAAAACACATCACATTTAAAGACACTTGTGAGGATAAATGGGGTGTTACCGGATACCTCAACCCTAGGGAACTCAATGTCGGAAAGAGCGGCTGAGATAAAGAGAACTGGCGCAACAACAAATACCTCATGTTCGATTTTTGTCCAAACCTCGGCATCTTCGCTTTCACCGATATCAGCAAATCGCAGGAATATTTTTCACCTGCTAGTAGACGTTGGTGAAGGAGTAATCAAAAGCCTAGAGAAAATTGATCCATCCTTTTATTCTGATTTAGCTATTGCCGCTACATCTGATACTGGTTCGATTTTATTCCCTGACGCAGTATTAATAACACATTCCCATGATGACCACATTAAAGAATTACCTACTCTAATCAATAAGTCTGGCCAAGCTCCAAAGCCATTAGAAATATTTTGCACAGAGGACTGCCGTAATCAAATCATGAGTAAATATCCTGACATCTCTAAATCAACCAATGATAAAATATCCTTTCGTATAATTACGCCAAATATACAATTTCAAGTAGGAGATCTCTCAGTAATACCTATTCCTGTATACCATGGAGATAACTCTCCGCCGGGTTCTGTCATATACATAATCAAAGCGCCCGGGAACGGAGTAATGTCAAAGATAATAATTGGATGGGATTACCTTTCATTAGCCGATGGCGTGGATGAAAACTTATTCTGGAACCCGGACCTTGTTATATTGGGTGCTCAAAGCTATAATCCGCATCCACAAACAGGACTGATATCGGTAAGTGATGTATTTGGAATTGTTAGAAGGTGGAACGCAAAGGAATGTTACATAGTACATTATAGCGGATTGCCTGATACTGAAGAGGCTAATAATCAATGGTTTAGAGGGCCTATCAAAGCTATGAATAGTGAAGAGCTTCAGAAAACTATAAACGACAATCTAAGAATTACCGGAAAAGAAGGTAAATTCAAGGTTACTGTCGCGAGGGAAGGAATGGTGTGGAGATCAAAAGAGACTGTTAAGTCTGAGGATAGACCTGAGGTAACGGAGGTAGACCAGCCGTTAGCTTCGATAGGCAATGTCATTGAAATCGAATCGCTTCAAAATTATATTCTAAGGTTTGAGAAGGATGATACAAATCGTATACTGAAACTTATGATAGAAGACAGAATTAACAGATTCGACCTTAAATTCATGAGCCCAACGGTGGACAGAGCAAATAAAGATATTGTATACGCCAAAGGGGAAAAGGGAACTTTTGCCAGTGGTCCTGAATTGAAGATGGAAATAATTCCTTCCTCATCAGGACCATCAATAGTACGAATAAATGTCTATAGAGGAAAAAAGGCTGTATTTAAAGAAGACGTACTAGTAAGTCGAGAAGTTATGGAAAAATTGAAGAGATTCATAAGCGAAAACTTTGGTATTCCTTCATAATAAGACGGATCAGCAAATAGTATTGCATTGACTTGAACTGACTTAGCACCTTGTCAGCCTTTTCGGTACTAAAATATCAAGGGCTAGAATAGCGCATATCACCTCAGTTATAGCTAGTATTTTGATCGTTCCCATAATTTCCCTCGATCTCATCATTGTCTTGACCTTCACTACTGCAAGTTTATTTCAGAGACCTTATTAACCTCCACCGCCTGAATCTGACTGCAATGGCGCGAATGAAATACCTCATGGCAATAGCAATCTTTGTAGGGGCAGTAACGGCCCTGTCCAATAGTTCTACCTTGAATGCAGATGCACAAAACCAAACAACAGCCGATACCCAACAAATAAAGGAATATCTTACACAGGCCATCCAGGCGTTAGATAGTGGTAACAACACTATGGCTGCAGAACAACTAGGATTAGCTGAAGAGGTAATGGAAGGCATGACGGGAACGGAATATGTTGAAGATGAAGACGAGGACGAGGGAGAAGATGAAGAAGGAGCTGGAGAAGATGAAGATGAGCCGGAAGATGAAGATACAAATGATAATGAAGACACGTCCTAATGGCAAGTGCTCTGTATCAACGTACAAAAAAATGTGAAAATACTGCGCAATCCTACTTATTTTTTTGATAGACACAGGTGCAAACTCTATCTCGGTACAGTATCCGCATTTGCTTTGTGCTTTCTTTATCGAAGAGTCTTGTTATCAACACCAGGGATAATACAGGTTAAAGGCCCATTTAATAAAGATTTAAGGAAACTAGCTGCTTTACTCGACCTTTAGTGCCTGTATAGTAGAATCCAATACAGGAGTATATTCATTGAAATCTATTGCATCTTTAATATTCTGACTAGGAATATCCTGACCAGGATCATCCTTGGATATGTTTAGCTGCAACGAGTATACTCGTTCAGGGGATTCATTCTTGTATGTTTTTGATGCTTCCACCGTAGTTGGTCCGGGTATAGTAAGATCTGAGTCTGATTCACTCAGGTCTCCTACTTGTATATTACTCCCCGAATATTTACATTCTATTGTGGTTACCATAAATGTTTTACCATCTATTGTTGATGTTGAGTTAGGTTCAAGACTTTTACATTGATCCGTAGCCCCTGTCTCTGAAGTTAAGAACATACCATCTAGTAGGATCTGACCTTGTAATTGCTCTTTATCATTCGATTCAAGCGTCATCGTAGGAATTATAGGAGGAGGGCTGAGCAACTGATCTATATATTCTGCTTCCGTGCCCGGATGCATGTCCAGGCTTATACTCTTATCTCCAGACCACTGTCTCTCTGAGCCATACCCATCCAGACGGGATGACGAAACCAATATGCCATAACTAGGTATATATACATGCATATTGCATGCGTATATATAAGATTTCTTTACGTAACCCATCTATTTAGCCCCTAAGGCGTCTGTGAACATCATAGTGATACTAGTGTTGTATGTTGGCGGTAACACATGCAGATACGGGATTGAATCGTTTACCTGTCCTTGTTTTATTGCATGGGAAATAGATGCATATTACATGTTGAGGTTAGGAAAAACTATTTAACATACTATTTGATATGGATAGGTACTAGCAGCGTGGCAAACTTACTGCCCATTTCATCGGTCATTATCAGTAGGAAAGCAGCAGTTTTAGTAGGGATCGTAATAATTTCTCTTGTAATTTTCGACTTACTTTTCACTCGGCAAGTCTTGCCAGTCTATAGGGATATTGAAGTAATACTCTTTGTGTTGACTGTACTGATCGGGTACGGCATTGGTTCATGGATTCTCCTAGGATATACCGGAAGGGTAAGTAAGGAGATTAGAGCCAAATCGCATTTTATTAATCTGATGTACTGGAGTGTAACTGTAATTCAGTTCTTTTTATTGGGGATACTGCTAGTTATTCTTTTTAATAACGCGCCGACAAGCACTAGATTTTTATCTCATTTAGTTTTTGCAGTCAGCTCAATATTTGCGACTATCATTATGGGTGTTATTTCGTTCAAATTCTTTTCATGGTACAGGTCCAGCGAATACAAGAATCTGACTATATTCTTCTATGGGATCGCGGCCTTAACTCTCGGTGCATCCATAGCAGAAGATGTTGGGACTAAATTATTGATGGTGCAAGAAGTAAAGGAAAGGACTCTTCCAGGCACAGCTATTGAAGCGTCATTCCAATACAAACCTTCTGAGAAATATGATGCGGAAGTAGTACGCAAGGAAGTAAATCCAGATACTACTGCTTTACTAATAACACCAAATTCAATGTTGGAATACTACAACCTCCTAAATTCAACCGTACTTCCTATAGCGTTTGTTTTCAGATGGCTGGCTTCGACAACGCTTTTGCGGAGTGTATATCAGAGGATAGGTAAACTTCCACTTTCGTTCTGGATAATCCTTTCACTCCCCTTAATTCTTTATCTAGTAGGTAAAATGCCCGGCTTTTTTGCTGGTGAAAGTTTAGCGGGGGTAGATGAGGCGTATAGATACTACTTCAGAATTCTATTCAGAGCTGGTACTATAGGGGGAAATATTGTTTTTGGTCTTGCCTTCTTTGTGATAGCTAGAAAAATGCCCTCTTCGAAAATAAAAGACTACCTAATCATTACCGGCATAGGTGATACCATCGTAGGTATCGCGCTATCTACGTCAGCTCTGGAGCCAACATATGGAGCGGCTGCTCACTCCATGGTATTATTGGCTTCATACATGTTTAGCATTGGATTATATGTTTGTGCTATATCTTTGTCGCAGGATAGCTCATTAAGAAAGTCGATTAGAAGATCCAAGGTAGAGCTGGTAGATAACATAGGAACAGCTGAAATGGAACAAGAAGTCAGAAAGAGGATATTAAGAATCGTCGAAGAAGGCAAGGATAAGATGGAAGAACAGACTGGGGGCCTGTCGTATTCAGTTACCGAGAAAGATGTAAAAGATTATATCGGGTTATTAATAGACGAGAGAAAACATTCAACGATATCAGAAAGGGAAAAAGCCAACGAAAAAACTGACAACGAGAACACCGAAAATGATTCTAATTCTTAGATGCTTCGCTATGCTCTAACTAAGCTAAAACCCAATAAAAACTCCCATCTTCCGAACATAGCAACTGGGTGAACCACCTTCCATCCAGTAGCAAAATCTTATATGTATCGCTTTCCACTCCACCCTTAAGTACTTGACTAAATGTATCGCTTTCCACTCATACAAGGGGGGAACTGGAAAGACAACGTTAGCTTGCAATGCAGCAGCGGCGCTGGCAAAGAAGGGATACAACGTATGTTTATTAGATTTGGACATTTATGCTCCAAGCTTCCAAATTTATTTCCAGAAGGACCCGAATAGAGGTATAAACGATTATTTGGATTCTAATGCGAGAGTTGAGGATATAATGCTTGACGTGACAAATATTTTTGATAGTATAGGAACAGCTGAAGTCAAGAATAATAATGATAAATCTTCTACCGGTTCAGCCAATGAGGAACTAGTAAACTCAGGGAAGCTGACTATTGGTTTTTCTAATCCGAAGAAGAAAGATGTGTTCAAGCTTGAGATGGCTGAAATCGATGCCAAGAAGGATGTTTTTAGGAGATTCATACGGCTTAGGGAAAGCCTAATTTCAGAGTATGACGCTGACTACATCATCTTAGATA
>CAYTQD010000047.1:0-11776 GCA_964439995.1 uncultured Nitrososphaeraceae archaeon | reverse complement strand
CTTCAGTAATCTCATTTTTTAGTCTGTTCACCTCAGATTCGAGCCTTCTTTTTTCATCTTCGATTGATTGTCCTAGCTGCGTCCTCTCTTTATCCAGAATTTCGTACTTTCGGACTGATTTTTCTAATTTTAACAACTTCTTCTTTTTTGTGACGTAATCATTATAAACCGGTTGAAGCGTTCTTAGTATCTCTTCTGATCTTTTTATGACATCTAACTCCTTTTCAGTCCGTTCTAGTGAACTTTGTAATTCATCTCTGATACCTCTGCTCTTACCTATAGCATCCTCTAGCTGTGGTATAGTCGCTTGAAGTTGCAGAACAAGTTTCTTTTTATCTTCTAGTCTTTCTTTTATCTGATTTTGGCGATTTATCTCCATATCCAAGCGGGATATGTCATTTCCAATGTTGACTACTTGCCTGGAAATATGCTCTCCTGCTCTTCTCAGTTTGACCATATGCTCTTCCTTTTGAAAAAGGTCTCGGGAAATCTCAGCTGCTACACTGATCCGCTCTCTTGTCCATGGGGAGATGATATTTGTTATGTTTTTCTTTGCAGCGCTGTATTCTTCTATACCAAAAGCTCTTCTGAGGATTTCAAGCCGTCTTTCCTTAGTCTCTGTAAGTATCTGATTCATCATCTCTTGTGGAGTAAAGATAGCAAAACGGTAGATTACAGATGTTGTTTTGGGCTGCAACTTTTCATTAATGTTTATGATTTGTAGGACCCTAGCTTTCATTTCACCAACAGAATAGTTTGTCGTGACTCCATCTTCGACAATATAACCTTGGTCTTGTACTACGTTTTTTCGAGTTCTAATTAATGACCTATATACTTGGTAGGATCCGCCGTTTGCTTGGAATTCCAATAGTACCGATCCCTTATACTCACCGTTTCTAAGAAGATGATTTCCGTCTATATCCCCTAGGCCAAATAGAGCAAATTCTATCGCCAAAAGAATCGTAGACTTTCCACATCCAATATCTCCCTGGAAGAGGATATGTCCTTCAGGTATTACTATTGCAGTCTGATCCTTATAGCTTCTTATGTTCTGAAGGATTATTTTATTTAGCTTCACATTCTATCTTTCTCTATTCTTGATTGCTAGCTAAACCCCAGAGCAGAGACTGCTGCCTTGAGAACACGATTATTATAGTTACTGACAGTTTCGTTTTCTAATTTTTCTACCTTCAAAGCTTCCAGCAGTTGTTTTGCTGTTAATTCGGCTGATTCCTCTACTAATTTAGAAGCTATAAACACCCTAGCTTTTTCATGAGATACCCCAGGGTCTAGCCTGAAATGTGCAGTTCTTTCCTTAATTATCCTCCTTTCTATCTCTTCAGCGCTTTCTCCCAAGACCCGTAATTGGGATATTTCAGCAGATATAAGCGAACCCCTATTGATAGATGATAGAAATGCACCTTTCATACTAAGCATTTCCTCTAACTCTAAGAAGTTAATATCTGACCGCTTTCCAGATGTTAACCTACCTTTTATTTTAATTAATATTATCTTGTTTGATACATCCACTTCTTCTATTATGTTCCGTAATTCGTCTTCTGCTTGCCTAGCAGTTTTATTGTCAGCATCGATTAATTTAAAGACAATAGTGGCTACTTTAACTTCTACAAAGTGTGCATGAATGAAATCCTTGTCAAGCTCAACTATATAGAATCCCCTTCGTTCACCCTCCGCTGTATTCTCAAGGTCAGTAAATGTAGCACCGAACAACGGACCAGGATAGATTATCATACTATTTCCGTCGTGCTTTCTTTCTATTCGTCGATGTAGATGACCTCCACCATAATATCGAAATCCTTTTGGTAGCATAGATAAGGGCATGGTGCTGCCATATGCAAGGTCAATTGGGGTCAGTTCGCTGATTGGAGCATGGAAAAGAAAAATTTTGAGCCCTTCTTCAGATTCAAGTGCTTCCATATCTAACATATTATAGTATTCTGTATCTAGGCCTTTTTTTCTTCCAGACACTCCTGTAATCTTAATAAGAGTTTTAGGGTCTTCGAAAAACTTTAGCCTCATTTTATTTTCTGCTTTTTGAACTTCAACAGGTTTTACGAAAAGCCCTGCACTATGCAGTATGTCTATAATAGAAACAGCTGAAGCAGTGAAATCGTGTGATCCGTATATCATGTAAATCTCTATACCCCTCTTCCTAGCATCTCTTAGGATCTCGACAGCCCGTTTTACAGGAGCTAGATCGGGTATGTTGACATCGAAGAAGTCACCGGTAATAACAATAAAATCAACAGCTTCACTAATACAAACTGAAATAGCTTCCTCGAAAGCTTTCAGATTAAGATCTCTGAGCTTTAGATTTCTCCATGCTCCAAGATGACAATCTGTGATATGTGCAAATTTGCGCATTAGGTTATTACCCGACCTTCCTATTTGAAGGTGGTCTCTGTATGTCATCGAAATCGAAAAGTACAGACATGACATATTTTCCAGTAAGGCTAAGAACTCTTTCGGCTATCATAGGTGTGTTACTTTCCGCTCATACACCATATAAAAAGGAAGGAGGTATAGTAGAGATAGAACTAGACATATTTAGATTCCATTTATCTTATTTCTAAATGTTGGTGACGTGACCCAAATTTGATCACAAACCTAAAAAAGAAGATTCAGGATAATTAGTTATGCAGCGGCTATTACTCGCAGCAGGTTTTATAATATCGATTTTAATGTTATTTACGATTTCAGTTGATGCTCAGGAGGAAAAACAAGACAGTGACAATATCACATTAACGGTACTATTCAATGAAATAGTCACGACCCCAAATGCAGGAAAACTTCTGTTAGATGATGCCCTTGAAGTGTTGAGGAACGAAACTGACACAAAAATATATATAAATTATATAGAATTTTCGTCAGACAATTCAACTCGGGATGAGATAATCAATCTGCTTTCTAGTCAGACGCCGATTGATGTAATCACAGTAGATCAGATATGGCTGGGTGAACTTGCACAGAGGGGTTTGCTTACAGATCTAACCAGGTATACCGAAGAACAATGGAATAGAGAAGGGGATGAAGATTGGTATTTTGAGAACTGGGAGGGTGGGAAATACCAAGGAGAAGTTTATGGAATATGGGCATGGACTGATGTTAGAGGAATTTGGTATTGGAAGGATATGTTGGAGGAAGCCGGCGTGGATCCAGAGTCATTGAAGACATGGGACGGGTATATTACTGCTGCAAAGAAGTTGAATTCAGCACTAAATAGAAAAGGGGTACAGGGGGTACATCTTACAGGAGCCAGTCATTCTCCAGATTTGTTTTATCCTTATCTCTGGATGCTTGGAGGAGAGATTCTGCAGCAAAGAGATGAACATCCTACAAAAGGTACTTACTGGTTCCCAGTATATAATGGAACAGAAGGAGTTAAAGCACTTGAATTCATCAAAGAGCAGATAGATTCAGGAATAAAGCCACAAAAAGAGCATTTTTGGGGGAAGGAATTCCTAGACAGGAAGTTTGCAATCATGATAGAAGGATCTTGGATGCCGAAAGAGTTTGGTCAGGATTTTGAGAATAGAATTGGATTCATCCCTATGTTTCCTGTTCCATATGAAACCAATCAAACTTCTACACTAATGGGAGGATGGGAATTTAGCATACCTATCACATCCCCTCACAAGGACCTGGCATGGAAATTGATAGCACTAATGGTTGAACCGGAAATACTTGGTCCATGGATGTTGGACCATAGTCTTCTACCGACTCAAGTAACAATAGGAGAGGGAGAAAGACGGCTTGTGGGCTCAGCTTCGTTTCCTTACTATGATGAAATGATCTCTGTTATTCCATTCGGAGGTTCTAGACCAAGCATTCCAGAGTATCCACTGATAGCTCATCATATCAAAGAAGCTTTGGATGCCGTTTATGATCACACAAGGGATCCCAAGGAAGCATTAGATGTCGCTGCGACAAAATCCGCAAAAATTCTTGGTTGGGTCTCGGAACGTTAACATCAATAGGAACTAGGACACCCGCCAATTTGCGTGATTAAGTCAACAGGAGAAAATATCAATAAAGAATAGATTATGGTAAACAAAATGAAGTGTAGGATTTTATCTAACAAAATCTTTCTGGATACTAGAAAAATTTGCTATTGACTTTCCATATTGGACTACGAGACTGTGAAGCGCCAGAAGATACATTTGAATAGAATCTGTATACGCCAATCATTTAGGTGCAGAATTTTTGACACTGTCTAGATGTAAGTAATAGAGCACAAAATACCACGCCTCTATCAGTAGACTCTCTAACCTAATTCTTCATTAATCTTCCTAATCAATTCGCTTATCTCGAGGGGTTTTGCATGACATTCCAATTCGACTGGTGGAAACTGTTCCCTTAATGCTTGGTAGGTTATGTCATAAGCAGTTATGAAACACGCCTTGACTTTACTATCTATATTTCTTATTTTATCATATAATTCATAGCCATTTATTTTAGGCATCTCTATGTCGATGAGAAGAAAATCATAATAATCCAGGTTTAAAATTTGATAGAGCTGATTGAGGGTCAGTGAATGTTTCAACTTCGAAAAGCCCACTATTTTCCAAGCCTCTCCTTTAATGTGTAGCTTATATCGGGCTCGTAGTCTACGACGATGATCTTTTTCTTTCTTCTTTTTTGTTGTTCAGGATTGGCTTGAGATGCCACTTATTTCTAGGTCACATCCAAACAAAACTACGAGTTAGTACAGATGTAAACTACGAGTTAGTACAGATGTAATCTAACTTCGAAAGCACAGATGAGTCAGGTAGGATTCTATAAATCAGCAATTCGACACAGCTCTAAAATGTAGTGGTATCACAATATAGTTATCTACCAATCGATGATTTTATCTCTCTTAGTACTTGGTCCAGATATTCCTTCATAGATTCATAGGATTCCTCTAATTCTCTTTTTCTTTTTTCTGCTGCGAATAGCTCCATCGTTTTTTTCTCCACCTCTTTAATGAGAGTACTATTCCATTTCCATAGAAGTATTATCAATACGGCTACAGCGATAATAGTTGAGGTAATTAAACCCAGCATCTTCAGATTCTCCGCAGAAATTGCTTGTTGTATTTGTGAGTGAATCTGGCCCGTCGGTGTAACGATCTGTATAAAAAATTCTGGTCGATCGCTGATGTTGACAGCATATTGGGTAGTTAATCTTTCTCCTCTACCATAGTCATAAATAGCATAGCCCTGGCTGCCTGTTAGAAGAGAGCGCGTCAGGTTATTCAAAATCGTATTGTGGTTTATAAAATCTTGGACATAACTTCCAAAATAGTTTTGTCCCACCAACTTCATGTCTACCCCATTAGCCAAGATCGTCCCCGACTTATCAAAAGCTACCAAAAACTGTCTATCACCAAGTTCCACATTTCCGTATTTTGCAAAGAATGGCACCGTAGGAATCGAAGTGCCTATTATTCCTACATACTCATTAGATTCTCTGTTTATTATCGGATATGTTATGAATACTCCGTATATACCCTGTCTTTCAAATCCTCCAGAAATTGTCGGCGAACGGTTGACTTTAGTATCTTCTACCCACTGTCTTAACGAGAGGTCTTTTCCCAGAAAAGTTTCTATTCCTTGGGGTGCTAAGCTCGTACGTACTACGCCATCCTTATCAATGACAAAGAGACGACTGATAACATCTCTATAGTCAACATACTTTTCTTCAAGTAACTTTTCTGACTCGGTTCCTGTTAGATTACCTGCCTGCAAGTACTTAGAAGATGCCAATCCGTCTAACATCTCAACTACGAGGTTAAGATCTGATCCTATATGATTAGAAATGCTTTTTGTGGATTCAAGTTGTCTGTCCTTTTCTTCCTCAATGAGTTGATCCCTGACCGACTCTTCAGTAATGCTTTGATAATAAATTAACAATCCAAGGGATAGAGACAATATCAGAACCACTGAAACGATGCCGATCTTCTTAACTCTATCCATTACTAGTGCTCTTTTTTAAAATCCTTGATGTTTCTATTTCTCATAAGCCTTAAATACGTAATGATTGGCTACGAAATAGGTTGGTAAGACCTAGGTTAATAATAATTCTAGCAATTGTAGTAGCTGTTTTATCGAATTATTCATCAATTCTTAGCCCGAGCTCTGGGAGTAACCTTCAATCGACGAACAGTGACACTTCAACCAAACAAAACATTACCCTTACTGCAATCCTAGAAGACCAAGGCGATCCCCAAAGATGGGATCCGCTGATCGAATCTGCTTTGCACAGGCTTAGAGAGCGGCATCCCGATACCGATATTAACATAGATTATTCAAGCTTTCCCTACAATGAAACAAGGGATGAATTGTTATCTACCCTTTCCAAAAATATGTCAGTTGATCTTATCACGCTTGACCAGATTTGGCTTGGAGAATTCGCTGATGATGGATTAATTACAGATCTAACAAACTACACCCAAGCTTGGGGTCGTCAGAAAGATTGGTATCAGGTGAACTGGGATGGTGGTGCTATCGATAAGAAGATCTACGGCATATGGGCATGGACTGATGCAAGAGGAATCTGGTACTGGAAGGATATGCTGGAGGAAGCCGGCGTGGATCCAGAGTCATTGAAGACATGGGACGGGTATATTACTGCGGCAAAGAAGTTGAATTCAGTACTTCGGCCTATGGGGGTAGAAGGTATTCATCTTACTGGAGCCGGACATTCTCCGGATATATGGTACCCATATCTTTGGATGCTTGGAGGAGAGATCCTGCAGGAAAAAGAAGGACATCCTACAAAAGGTACTTACTGGTTTCCTACTTTCAATAGCAGTGAAGGTGTAAAGGCTATGCAGTTTATAAAGGATCAGATCGACGCAGGTATAGAACCTCAAAAGGATCATTTTTGGGGACAAGAGTTTCTTGACCGAAAATTTGCCGTGATGATAGAAGCATTACAACATCACATCCCGATAACTACTTCTGCAAACCGATCAGCATTCGAAGAGAAGGTTGGTTTCATCCCTATGTTTCCTGTTCCACACGAAGGAAATCAAACTTCTACTTTGATGGGTGGTTGGATATTTGGTATACCTTCAACATCGACCCACAAGGTTCTAACATGGGAGCTGATTACTATAATGCTGGAACCAGATATATTGGGACCATACCTAGTAAAACACGCCAATTTGCCGACTCAGGTTCCCATTGGTGAAGGATCTTTTTCAGAAGAACCGATGGACGTCGTACCATATTACGAAGATTTGATTTCCATGATTAACTCCGGTCATGAGAGACCGAATATTAGAGAATATCCTCAGATAGCTGAATTTGTGAAAGAGGCGTTAGATGATGTCTTCTATAATGACAAGGAAGCGAAACGAGCCTTAGATGATGCAGCCTCTAAATCTGCTGAACTGCTTGGATGGTCGTAATTCATCATGTGAACATACATTAGCCTGATACGATAATAATTCCTGTTGAAACGTACCGTCTCTTGAAGTATAAGTAGAAACAGCCGGTGTTTGTTTAACCTATGTATCGTATTGGCCGACTATATGCCAGTATTATTCTCAGTAATATCTATTAGATTTCTAATTGCCAAATCTCTGAGTAATGTCTGTTAGATGAGAAATCTAGTTAACAGCCAAATTTCAGAGCCCAATCGTCATCTGAAAATTCGCTTCTACTGCAAAAGTCCTCAAGTATCTGTGCATGACCTTCGTTAAGCAGTTCCTCATTCAATAGCAACCTATCATTCTCACAGTATACAAGACCAATTAATCTGCCAAAGCTTCCCTCTTTTTGTTCATCATCTTCATCTACTAGTGCTTCTGATCCAATACTGCATACAGACCCTGTGAACTCTTTAGCTTCCGAATACCCACTCTCTCCTCGCTCAGGAGTATTGACCAGAGACAAGCGTATTCTTACATTATCTACATCTAGCGTATCTCCGTCCACTATGTCTGTGATTCTACCTCTGAAACAATCCGCTTGACCTTGGCAGTCAGTTGATGTAATTTGTTCCCAATCATTAGTATCAACTTCGTTACCGTCACTATTATCATCACCACTGTCTATGTCAGTGTTACTCTGTTCTGTATCATCATCATCATTACTTTCATCCCCTTTATCATCATCACTACTTCCACACTCATCATCGTAACCTAAATCACCACAAACATAGCTTCCATCATCAGAAGGACAGCTATGCCATCTGTGACAACCATCTATGTGAGCAAAACTTTCCGTCTGAAGATCTGGAGAAAATGTAACAAGAACGAAGCACACAGCTATCATTGTACCGAGTGAAGTGTACATCACAGTGTAAAAGCACTAATATGTTAAATCCTTTGCTAACTTATGAGCAGATCTTACCAAATGACTAGATCTAAAACCTAGTCGACACTCACATCGATTTTCAGCTGTGGTAGTAAAATCAGCCGTTCCTAGAGTGAAATAGCTTCCTAACTATGTATGTCATTAAGAAAGAAAAATCTAGGCACGATATATTTTCCAGCTAGGTTAAAAACTATCCTATTTCAGAAATATACTCCCACTTTCCACTCAATTAGATACTAAAAATAAAGGAACAAGAGATCGGTAGCCTAGAAGAAAAATTGGCCCGTATCTACCCATTCTATTTGAGTAATAGTCCAAACATCATCAGCTAGCACGTCGCCGTTTGAGTCAAGCAGGAAGTATTGGTAAGGAATCCATCCGTAACCATGATCTCCCCATGACTCGCCCCATGAATTTCTGATAAGAAAGCATCCAGTCTTAGTATTACCATCTCTCGGATTTGTAGACACCTTGTCGTCATCATATCCTACAATGAGGACAGAATGGCCCCCTACAATATGTTCAGAGAACCTTCCCCCGTTCATAGACGGATATGGAATTATTCCTCCATTTGAAGCTGCATCGGTGTAGGAGCTGAATACAAAGAATCCAAAATCTAGGGCATATCCTTTTGCAATATTTTCCTTCATGCGCTGCACATTCTCGTTCCCGTCCGAAGAATAGTCTAGTCTGAAGTATTTGATCGGTTGAAAGTTTTGTCCGAATGCCCAAAGCCACGGCTCTGGCATTTTGTCAAAGTTTCTTGGATGGTCTGTATAGGGCCAGAAGTCTTCATTTGGGACCCCGAAAAGGCGTAATGCACCTAACGTGGTTCGGATATAGGCGCCAGTATCACCCTTTCCCTCATCTCCCATAAGCAACCTTGTCGCTTTATACAAGAAAAGCCTTGAGCTGTCAATATGTTTTCCAAATGCTCTTCTTTCCATATATTCATACATTCCCACAGCTGCGTTTGCAGTACAACTTCCTATCTGGCCCTGATCCTCTATTGGAGAGCACCATGTCCGATTGTCGATTTTTGTTGGCAGCGCTGAAGCGGTTAGTTTAAGTTTTTTGGTGCCATTTGATGTCAATATCTTTGTTACATCTTGTTGTTCAGGCGTAAAATCTCTTGGATCGTTAACGTCCCTCCTCCAACCAAAACCTTTTACTTTGAGTGGCATGACATGATTTCAGGTTTAGTTGTTAATAGATTTATTGGATAATTAACCAGTATATTTCCACTTTTAGCCAAGCATACGGTATACTTCAATCTAGAATAGATACACACTTGTGTGTGAACCATTTTCGACTTACTGAATGACGCCGTACCTTGAATAAATGTGTCTACAAAGTCGCAATATGAGAACTGCAGTTGATGCTTCGATATGAATCTTAATCGTTTACTTTAAAGAACAGCCAGTTCTTCTAAGCTGGTTTGAAATGCAATAAACAATATTTTCCTTTTAGCTTCTTGCCCCTTATGTTAACGATAATTTTCTTGTTTTTATTGTTTGATTGTAAATCAAAAGTTCCGCTATCCCATAGCTTTACTTCTCCTGCACCGTAATTTCCTTCAGGAATTTTACCTTTAAACGCAGCGTATTCAATTGGATGGTCTTCGACACTAACGGCAAGCCGTCTTTCTTTTTTCTGTGGTGCACCTTTTGGCAGGGCCCAGCTCTTTAGAACGCCGTCTATTTCAAACCGCAGATCCCAATGAAGCCTTTTGGCATGGTGTTCTTGGATAACATAAATTGGTCTTTCTAATTGTATGTCTTTATATTTGTCGATGATGGTATCGCAGAAGGATTCGCTTAGCTCGTCAGGCATAGCTAAATAATAATCTTAATTTCTTTATTTATTTTAGGTTCCATAGAACAACGGTAGATTACTGCACCGGATTCTCACTGTTTAGCTCAGCTAGAGAATCACTTACTTAGACAGTTGACAAACCATATCTTGCGAGAATTTCGATTCGTAGGAGTAATGGAAATGGAAGTAGATACATCAGGTAACTACTCTGAAAAGTTATGGGAATGGAAATGAGAAAGAGAACGCGAAAAAGCGATCGCCTCTAGATTTATCATTCAATAAGCTCTGTTATGGTCTTGTCTAGCATTTACTGACGCTCCAGCGCAAGTCGATCCCAGTTGGCACACGTTGCCTCAGCTTCATAGGTAGATTGCAAAAAAGACAACAAGATCTTATCAGGAGATTTAGCAGTACGGACCACATCATAGGGTAGCAGGAACTCATTCATGCCTTTATGGTAGAACGCCTCTGGAGGTTCAATGTGGTAGTCTTTAAAGCCTCTGGGCTCAGGGTAGGCATATGCATAAAATACTGGTTCGTTTACTGGACCGCCGCCCGGCCAGAAACCGCAGCTGCTGACCTCATGGGAATAAGCTTCAACAGCTACAAACCTAGCCAGATTTGGTGCTCCTGGATGCGACGGCGCAGTACGTCCAGAAAAGCGGGTGACTGCCAGATCAAAGGCACCCCAGAAAAAATGTACCGGGCTGACTTTCCCGATGAAACGTGAACGGAAATCCGTAAGTACTCTGCTTGCCTCTACCAAGATCCGCCAGAACCTATTCGCATATTCTGAATCATACTCTACATGTTTCTGATCCTGCTCAAATGGAATCGGGTCAGGGACTTCACAAGGCGTTGTCCAGATGTTTATAGGCATATCAAGTGACTTCAAAGAGGCCATAATTTCTTGGTAAAATTTAGCTACTGAGCAGGGTCGTAGACTGATTGTCTTGGAAGAACCATCATTTGTTTTGATTATAAGAAGCTGAGAAATAAAATCAAAATCTATTTGAAAGTGTCGGCCGTTGTACGGCATAGTCGATGTCGTAAGTCCACTGGGAGTAACATACAAGGTAACATTCCACCAGTGATTCAGAGGGGGGGTAAGTTTGAGTCTGATCTTGCCTACTATCTGTGTCCACATATGAAGAGTTTTATATGTGTCCTTCCATTCTGCCAATGGCAGTTCTGGCCATAGGTCTTGAGTGGTATCCATTATATTCATCATTACCTCATAGAATTATCAGATAAATCAATGGCAATATATTTTCGATAGGCTATCTGTCCAGCATTGACTAGGAGTATGACACACTGATTCAGATGAGAATTAAAGAGGCTCAGGGTTTCGATATTCATGGGTATATACTATATGGATATATAACAGATTCAGGTATCTAAAAACTTTGTTTATAATTTATGATCTACCTATCTATCTATCTACCTACCTACTTCTTGTCTTGTCAAGTATATAGCTTTGGTTTGTCATGTAACATTTGACATTTTTATTTAAAATATTCTTGAATAGAAGATAAGGTAAATCATTAGTTAGCTAATCGATGTTGGAATCCTTTTCTTCAACAATATCATATACCACGTTGCTACTCCTTAGTAACTATATTTTCAATCTCTTT
>CAYTQD010000046.1:10181-12024 GCA_964439995.1 uncultured Nitrososphaeraceae archaeon | reverse complement strand
AGCAAATATTTCAATAGATCCTCAAGAACTACTGCCAGCTAACGGTACCGTAAGTATTAGCACAGAGGGAGTAACAGACACGGACATGCAGGACGAGCCAACGCTATTTAAGATAGTTGACGACTAAGATCTAAACATAGCACATAGATTCGAGACGCAGCAAAAAGCACAGCATTTTATAGATTATTACAAAGATACCTGGAGCCAGAAGAACCTCCAACAGGAGTTAATTCTCATGGAGTAAAAATGTTGTATCCACCAGACCCCAACGGTGCGAAAGTTTGGGAGTTGAGAATAGGTGACTGGTCTAAAAGAGTTGGCAGATCAGGGCATGTTAGAGGCTCAGGAAAAGATACAAGAATGAGATTCTCAGGTCAAGCGAGATTTGGAATAAAAGTGTTAGAAAGTTCTGGAGACGGTATAAGAGATCAGGGAAAAGCACTTGAGCAAGGCCAGATGGAAAGTCCAAAAGACTGGAAAAACTTTGAAGAAGTCGGCTATGTAAAGGTAGCTAAAGCAGCAAGTAGTTCTAGTGACACAGATATAACGTGGTACGGAAGAGGAGGAAGGCATACTGGTGACATGGACAATAAAAGATCTGATACTAGAGGATGTATGGGTTCGGCCTACAAAGGTTCAATATACTATCGTGGAGGAAGAGTTCGATTCGGAAAAAAGTATGGCATGCGAACTATTTCTATCTAAAAGCATGGGATGCTGACAACAAAGTTCCTGACGACCTTGTAAATTTTGAATTTTCATGCTTATCCGACCGAGCCCGAGACGTTATCGGTGCTTAAATAGAATTCTAATAGATAATGAGGGGCAAAAGAGTTCAGACTCGTGTTGAATACTGATCCATATCTAGGTAATACAGCTTCTGATAAGCTGAAGAAATAGCTGCCGAGCCGAGTTATTAGAAGCGGTATATACTAGAAGGTAAGTCCACTATAATTACGAAGTAGAAAACTAAATAGGAAAATCATTTTTTTTGTGTTATAGCTTATTGGCGTAACTATAAAAATGAGCTGTGCCAGTATTATTATTGATGAAGGATCTTAACCTTGTTATGTTAGATTTCGCCTATGGGGTGTCCAGACCCAACCGGACATATTACGGTGCTAGCAAGGTTTCAATCATAACCAAAGATGGTCTTAAGTAATGATCACTAGCCTTAATTATTACATAAATTTAAGTAGGTCAACATTTCGTGTTTGACTTGTCGTGCTCACTGATATTGGTATGATTAAACTATCGTCTAATTGGAGTGTGTAGTATGTTTTTCTGGAACAATAATCCAAATAAAGCTAAACTAATAGAACAACTAAATGAAATTTTGTCGGTGGAGAACGCCGTCCTAGAACGATTGCATAGGAGAGCACAATCGACATCAAGACAGAGCTCATATGATTTGTTGCAACAGCAGCTCCAAGAGGAAAAAGACCAACAAAATAGGTTAAGAGATCTAATTGCTAGCAAGGGTGGTGAACCAACAAGCTCAAAAGCAGATCTATTTTCTTTGAATTCACTAACTGATGCAACAATTGATGCACTAAGGAAGAAAAAAAATAATGCATTAGATCGTACAATAACAGCCTCAAAAATTGAGTCTCATGAGGGCAGAAATAACAATAGCCCTTCTCTCACACCCCAAGAAGCAGAGGTATTGACTACTAGGGAGGATTCTCTGATAAAAAATGCAGAGATATTGGCATACAAAAACGCATTGAAAATAGCGAGAAAAATGAATTATAGGGATGTAACTGGTGTACTGGATCAAAACCTGCAAGAAAAAGAATCTGCTCATCAGAGGATTAGAGCTTCTGAATCCAAAATGATTATG
>CAYTQD010000046.1:0-10171 GCA_964439995.1 uncultured Nitrososphaeraceae archaeon | reverse complement strand
ATAGTAATAGTCAATTCCATGAGTACTTCAACTTAGGATCTACAGTTGCAGATATGCTAACATCTTATTGGAATTCGAAGGAAAACCCGTCCAAGGTGTATATACTTAACAGAAGAATCCATCATGGAACAATTGGTGCTTTGCTTGGTTTATCTGATTTGTATAAAAATAACCCAGTCCTGACAGGCATTTTATCAGGATTGGGTGCAGGTCTTCGAAAAGATGATTACAGTGACTTTAAGGAGTGGTTCTTATTTAAGAAAAAAGAAGATGACGCAAAAGAAAATTGATAGCAACTGAGTTTTGAGTAGAGTCAAACAGTGTTAGATGAGCATGTAAGCCCAGTATTGGATGCACTTATGCTTAGCTTTTGTCAAGATCATACTCCAGGGAGCCAGAGCTAGATAGACACAAAATATCCATAGTGCAAACTGTGTACAACTCCATGGGTAGGATGAGAACATCAGTTGTAAATGTAACTTTTATCTATAGCTGAAATATATTGAATTTCAAGGACTTGCAGGCGTGGGTAATCCTGATCGCAGGACTGATGTATCTGATTTTAACAACGAGCCATATATACACAGAGGGTGCCCTAGAATATAGAGATATTCAGTTTAATCCATTTATTGAAAGCCCCTTTAGAGAGGATAATGAAAATGATGCACTTAGGGTTCTAGTTACAATATCTGGAGTTGGTGGAAATTGTAATACCAATATCATAATCTCTGTTGCATATCAGACGCAAAACCAGGTTTTATGTAATGGCGATAACAGGTCTTTCGGAGAAGAAAAAGGAGAGCCAATTGCAACAGAAGAGTTTGAATTCATATTTCCAAAAGGTGAAATTAAGAAGGGAGAATCCGTTGACGTATGCGTGAGGGCAGAGATCGGATTTAGCAATTGCAAGACACTTAATATCGAATCTGAGCAACAGATTGAGAAAGTTAGCTTCAATCTGCCTTAGCAAGACAATAGGACCATAGAGTTTGGTTGGTAAGTTGCACAACCACAAATTAAATATGACATAATTTCGATATATTAAAAAACGATATATTAAATAACCAGCTGAAAGTTTTTGCAATGCGAGATTAGAATTTCTTATCGTTCAAACAGATGCTCTCCATGATATAGCTGATTAGCTATCTCGAAAGTACGTCCTTGTGACCTCATTGTGGGTGAATGTGCTGCTAAGTATCTCGTTGCAGCCACCAACATGTATACCATCCTTGCTTTACTATTATCATCATTGGATTTTGATAAAAGAGAATACTGTCTAAATACTGCTTCAATCATCTGAATAGAATGAAAGTTGCGATCTTCGCGTAACAATGCCTTTCCAATTGTAGCTAATAGTTTATCAGGTTTCCCATCATTACAGAGATAATCAACAACTAACTGCCCTGCTTCATTGACCTGCTGCTGCTTATCCAGAAGTGCTAGTAGTTCTCTTAGCAAGAACTCAGGATCCTTGTTTGTACTACCATTGCCACTGTTTTTCATCCTTGGCTTTGGCAATGGTACATGTGGTACATTTAGGAAGCGATTAAGATAAATCCTCATAGCACCATCAAATATACCACGTAACAGCTCCTGTGTGGCTATCCTTCGTATTCCTTGATGTACAGCATTAGTATAAGTAAATGTATGGAGCGCAGCATCCCAATCACTGAATTCGTTGCGTGTATGGAAATGCGCTATACGTAAAGCTGCAGCATACACTACAATATTAGCCAATTCTTCTTCACTAGCACCTTGGCATAAGGCATCTAACAATGAGTTTACAATTAATTGCGGATCACCCCCCAATAATACTGTCACTAGCTGGTCTCCTTGATTCCATATTCTTGTATCTAGTTGGTTTCTTGCTTCCCTGCCGTTCTCTAGGACTAATGGTAGCTTCTTAAATGCATTTTCGAGTATATCAATAAGATCTATTGGATATCGCCAGGAATTAGATTCTTCCATTCTTTCAGCGTTGGCATATCCAGATACGAGGCTACTCAAAACCGATTCTACCAACTTCTTATTGTTATCCCACCCAACTCTGTCAAGTGCCTCGAATGCTTTATTTGTAAAGTCTAGAATATGGCCTACATCCAGGAAACGATGATCGGTAGCTGCTGCAAAGAGTATATCCGCTATCTGGCGTTTACCTGAACCAACCCTTAAAGCAGTAACGATGCACCTTTCTGCTGCTTGTGAGTCGCGTGATTCAATAAACTGTCTGAACCAACGTTTAAGTGTTGGCAGATCTGGCCAGGGTTCGGGAAGTGAGGATATTTCAAAACGTGGCGGCATAGATGTACTGTCCTGTGCAATAGCAGACATCCCATGGTATAATGCGTAAGGCCTATCTTCGACATCAAGATATGGAAGAATATTCATCATGCAAGTATGTATTGTTAAGCCCTGACCCCATCCAGATTGTTTGTAATGGCTCCCGAAATCAAGACCAGCACGGAATGCAGTTAAAAGTCCATCACCTGCTTCTTCCCTATATTCCCTTTCATTATTTGTATCATCTAACGTTGCGATTACTGATTTGGCAATTATTAAATGGATATTGCGCTTAAGTCCGTTGTAAAGCATTTGATGATGGCGGGACTCAGACTCTCTTGAAGCTGCAATATCAAGCCACACCTCCTTTCCCTCACGAATCTGTACTGGAAAAGAAGTAACATCGCCAGCCCACTGATCAAATGTTCCTCCGTTCATGAGGTCAAATCGTGCATGATGCCAATGACATGTTAGAATCCCATCTTTGACAGTTCCTTGGTTTAGAGGAAAACCCATATGCGGACAACGGTTGTCTACAGCATATATCTTCGAGTCGTAAATGAAAATTGCAA
The DNA here is from genome assembly GCA_964439995.1 of uncultured Nitrososphaeraceae archaeon. Taxonomy (GTDB): domain Archaea; phylum Thermoproteota; class Nitrososphaeria; order Nitrososphaerales; family Nitrososphaeraceae; genus TH5893. Next base: position 7,319 of record CAYTQD010000046.1, on the reverse strand, counting down.
TGGCGTGTTGTTCAACTGTAACAGGTAAACAACCACCAGCGGCCTCAATATCCTCTGTGCTAGCAGCATACACATAATAATGATCATCATTTCTTGACAATAATGCATATTTATCTCCTCTTACCTATAGGTCTATTCTATTACCATCTGCGCCCAGACCTACCATAAGCTTTCCATAAAAGGTCATTATCATCACTCCATAACATCATCTTGATTAAAATCACAATATACTTGAGATTAATCCTGATTAGCGCCCAGTTTGGCTCAATAAAATGGTATTTCTTAGCCTCCGTTTCTTGACCTAAATTAGTTCCTTCGTTAACGCTTTGGGGGAATAATGATGGTTTGATCGCAGTAGGAGATGTCAGAACCTTTCAATCTGATGCATGATTATCTACATAATGCATTCTTCTAGTTCCTAACTTATAGATACCTCGAGCATCTCTATAAGCGCAGCAAAGGCCCTTATCTGCTTAAAGCAGAATTTATACACCATTCTACTGCTGTAGAGTCGCTCGATTCAATAAACCGTCCGAACCATCAAATATTTCCATCAAATCGTATCTATAATAATCAAGTTTATCGGGATCATATTTTTGTATTATTTCTATATTTTCACCTCTTTCTATTCTATGCCGTATAACATTTCGATGCACATAACTTGATACGTACGAATACCCCCGTCTTCTGGCCTCTTTGATGAACTCTAATCTAAGAATATGGCCGCCGTTTTCTCCCCAAAAGCCTGTTTTGACGCCAATCCATTCCATATAAGCAGTATTTTCTCTTCCAACATTCTCATCATGTGTACCATGCCTTAGGTGATACTTTTCTAAGTTTCCCCCTTTTGCGTAACCTACAATTTCTTCTTCTGGTTTATCTGCGTCCTTTACTCTTAGGGTGACTAGGATCAACCCCCTCCAGTTAAGAGACTTTCTAAATCTTGCTTCGTTATTAATATCTACTGGAACATGTAGTTCTCTGAATATTTTTAGTATGGACTCGGTTGTATACTGTGATAAGGGTAGAGAGTGACTGTCATCTTCATTTTCTTCTCCTTTACCAATTTTCTCAACTACAGGTTTCAGATTAATCTTATTATTTCTAATTGAACCTCGGATTTCAATCTCTTTACCCCATATGTCCTTGAACGAGGCTATGTTATCAAACAAGGTCGTTTTGTATTCAGGTGGAACACCACGTAAAACATATTCAAACATTCTTCTTTCTTCCTTTAGAATACTAAAGTATTTTACAGATTCTTCATAGATCCGTGATGGATGCCATCCGAGAGCATGAGCGTTTGTACGAGCAAGCAGCATGGCATGTTCAAAGTTTCCCAGCGAGTATCCTGCAATGCGTTCTGAGACAGATAAAAACCATCCCATGTCTTTATAATGCCGCCTTATATCAGTGTCATTCTTAGAGATTCCTCCATTTGTAAACAACTCTCCAATTCTTCTTTCAGCATGCTCTGCTATCTTGCCTTTGTATGGATAAGCGGTTCTATGTATTATGGCAAGTACTAAGTCAATATTAATTCTTATGTCTTTTATAAACTTCGTTATCTTATCATCATTTCTTATGAACCATTCAACAGCATCTTCGTGGGGCTTGTCAAACTGTTTCAGCGGGTCATAATCGTGAAAAAGAGCTGCCACAAATAGATATTTTATATCGTCTTGACTGAATTTGATATTATATTGTGCCCCTGCCGCTTCTGCTCCTTTTTCTTTACCACCATTCAGTCCTTTAGCCACAATTAATACAAAGTAGGCCGCCTCTAGCTCATGGTTTATGTTATGATAGCCATAATAATCAGATCCTAATCCTTTCTTTGAGAATTCAGATACCGCATGTCTTAGTATTTTCTTGAGCCATCTATTTTGTAATCCCAATTCTGACCCTAGACCAATAATTTTGTCTTTTAGAATGGCTTCCCCTGCAAGACCAGTATTATAACGTATCCACCAAGGAAATAATTTCAAACGTTTGTAAAACTCATACCAACTTGATGCCGGTTCAGCCAGAGGATTAATCGTTGATGTACTTGTGTCGTCGTCGCCGTAGTTTAGGAGGTTAGTACGGTCACCGCGGCTCGCAACATTATCCAATGTTCTATCAAGATAGCATTTCGTATATAATTATTTATAAGATGAGCTGCCACGATCGGATCACATCTGTAATACTGATAATATTTTTCAAATTATTTAATATTTGTTAAAAATTCTGAGCCTTTCTGTTGCCACCGCAGAAGTCGATACGTAGATCAAGCCGCAACATGTCTTCAGCTATCGACGGATATCGGGATTCACTAGAATCTATATTAGCATCATAAGTTATTAGAACTCAGTGACCTCAGGTAGGTATTTCAATAAAGGTGTAAAAGCATTGGACTCTCCGGATATTGGTCATGTCGTGAGAGAATCTCATGACAAGATTGTGGTTTTTGGTCGAGGAGATGAGAGGTATGATATACCCATTTCAGAAATCCAACAAGTTGGGGCCAACGTTCTGATAGGTCTTAGGATGTACGATATAATAACCAAATATAAGGTTAGTCGTCAAGAACTCCTTCCAACTAGTCGCCAAGATCCATGGGGTAGGCGCGATACAATAGAACTTGCCGCATATGAAAAAAGATATCCAAAATCCCTTTTCAATAAGGGAGTCAGGGCAAAAAATGAAGACGATGTAGGCCACATTATGAAAGAAACAGGCGACAAAATAGTTGTCTTTGGGCAGTCCAATTACAGATTCGACATTCCAAAATCTCACATTGTTGCAGTTGGTAGAAATGTAATTTTGGATATAGATTTTCCTGAGATATTCAAATATCAAGTTATCAAAGACGCACCTCTACCTACAGGAGAGCCTATTGAAAATCTAAATACGGAAGCATATCCCCCAGATGATCTTAACGAACGAGGAGCTAAAGGAGACCTTCTGAAACAAGACAGAGAAAAAACTAAATTAATTTCATCATCAGTTTCGTACGGTGGCAAAAAAGATAAGACCTCTAAATCGCTTACTGATATGCTAATGGATGATAGTTATTCTAGTAGCAAATCCCTCTCATCAGGATCAATAGCAGCAGGATTAGATGTGTTCGATACATCTACACTTGTAGTACAAACACAGGATAGAATGGAAAAGGCATTGAGAGGCAGCTATCACTATGATTCGTCTTTAAAAGATAGCCAAAACTTTCTTTTCAATTATGTTAATTCGAAGCTATCACTGGTAGTCATGTACGCAGATCTAGTTGGTTCAACGGATTTGACTATGACTTTGCCTGTTGATAAAATGGTTACCATAACTAGAGCATTTACACATGAAATGACGTCTACTGTTCGAAGTTATGGCGGATTTGTACTAAAGTATGTTGGTGATGCAATCATTGCCTTTTTTCCTTCTGGATATAATAAGTTACTGGCATGTGACAAAGCAGTCCAGTGTGCCAACTCGATGATAACTGTAATCAAGAATGGGATAAATCCCATCCTGAAGCAATATGAATATCCTGATCTCAGTATTAAGATCGGTATTGATGAGGGCCAAAACATTATTGTACAATACGGAAATGACAGAAGTTCTCTTATTGATATTCTTGGATATAGTATGAGCATTACTGCTAAAATCACTGCACTGACAAGCCCGAATAAAATTACTATAGGCGAAGATGTTTTTAATATCTTACATCCGGAAATTAAACAAAAATTTGCAGAGGTAAAACTTAATACATTAGAGTGGAAGTACAGAGATAGAGAGACAGGCCAACTATACAAAATATATTCAGTCCAGTAAGACTATGGGTATTCCTTAAGAGTAGAACTGTTCAACAGAGTCTGCATTTGTCTCTGTGTATCTATATGATAATTCCAGTCTCAGCTTCCTGGGTTTGCATTTCATATCAGACCCTAAACGATCAGAAGACTTCATCACCAAGGCAAAGCAAAGATATTAGCGGTTATGGCGTATACTATGCGTGCGAGATCCAAATTGTATTTTTTGTAGAATCATCTCTCGAAAAACACAAGCAAGAATTATACGTGAAAATGTTCACGCTTCAGCATTTCTAGACGCTTTCCCATTGTCTAGAGGACATACCCTTATTGTTCCTAAAGCACATTATTCTAAAATCCAGTATATGGAGGGAAAATACTTGTCTGCGGTTTTTAATCTCACTTGTGAAGTGGCTACGATATTAGAGTTGACAGTCGGAGTTAGTGCAACAACAATAGCTATTCACAACGGAAAAGACGCGGGACAGGAAGTGCAGCATGTCCACATACATGTTGTTCCACGATCGGCAAACGATGGAGCGGGACCCATTCATTCGATGTTCAGCTATAGACCTAGATTAAATGAAGAAGAACTGGATTTGTTAGCAGATAGGATGAGAAAAAGTCTTGATAAATCACGGTAAGCGTACGTTCTAGCAGCATAGCATACGCAGGAGGGATGACTGGTACATGAATAATGAGATAGCAGAGCCCCTATGTTAAGTCATATCAAGGCCCAATGTTCCTGCATTTCCCCAATTCTCTTTCGAAACTTCAAAGATTAAAATTCTTACCTTTTCTTCTTCTGTTTTCACAATTCTTGCTGTTTCTCTTGTTAATACCTTAACTAATTCTCTTTTCTGTTCTACAGATCTACCTTGTCCCATCGTAATTTGTATTACTGGCATTTTTTTTGTCAAGCGATGAACTCACATATATTTCATCAACTATTTCCCCACCAGAATTAGAATTTCCATTCGAGATTTTATAAATACTTAGATATAATAGCATTTAAATTTTCGCAACACAAACTTCCGGAATCTAGAAATCTAGAAAACCTGAAAGGACTAAATAGTTACTAGGCCATGACAATACCCTCTAATGAAATATGTTAAATTGATTGGTCTTCTATAGGGAAAGGAGATTTCTCTATAGATGCTGCATATCTTTATCTTGTTCTATTTCTATAGATCAATTCATAAGTAATGAATGAAGTTTTTCTAGGTTGTTCTGGTTGGAATTACGAAGATACGCCCGATAAAGGAGGATGGACAGAAGTATTCTATCCTGATAAACACACCAAGAGACTCAGGTTCTATTCGCAATTCTTCAATACTGCAGAAGTGGATTCTATTTTCTATGAGAAGTTCTACTTTAAGATGACTCAAGGTACATTTATTGGAATGGCAAGAGCGACTCCAGATAAATTCCAATTCTCGGTAAAGGTGCCAGAGACAATCACACATAAAAAAAGGTTAGATGTTAAACAAGGTTCTATAACAGACTTTGAAGAATTTCTTGACAAAATATCTCCTCTAAAGAGTTCGAATAAACTTGGAGCCATACTATTACAACTACCTCCAAGTTTTACTGTAAATGACTTTAAGAACATAGAAGGTTTTCTTGACAGGTTGCCAAGTAGTGGATATGATTATTCAGTTGAGTTCAGGCATCCGTCATGGAAGACAGAAGGACCATGGGACATGCTAAAACATTACAATATTGCTGCTGTCATGACAGACTCTCCTGCAAATGAAAATTTGGAATTTCTATCTGAAATTACCGTAACTACTACTGACCATTCATTTATTAGATTTCATGGAAGAAATACAAAGGGACATTACTGGTACAATTATCTCTACACTGAGGAAGAACTAAAACCTTGGGTCGAAAAAGTTGAGCAGATCAGAAAAGAGACTAAAATTCTGAGAGTATACTTTAACAACCACTACGGAGGAAAAGCTGTTGTTAATGCATTACAATTCAAAGCGATGACTGGGACCCCATTATCACAGCTTGAAATAAACGCATTAGAGCATGCGAGCAGGTATTTTACTTAGATAGATATAGCCGATGAAGGGTAATTTATTATTCAACTCACCTACAATTTGTGTGTCCCAAAAGAACTAGCGTGGGGGCTGCATTATTAGCCAGATAAACCAAACTAATCGAACTGTCTAAGGTATGTTTATCTTACTCTTCCACATATACTCAGTATTATATTGCTTGGTCGCAGGGTTTTTGGAAATACAAAAAAAACTATTATTATTTCAATTATAGCTATTTTAAGTATCTCATATGGATTGTTCTTTTATTTACAGAGTGATATAGAGGATGACATAAGGAAGCAACTCTTTGACAAGCAAAAGGGCTTACAGATAGAATCCACATCAGCGCTTTCTCGGCATATTGGTTCAGATTTAGACTCAATAATGGCAAGACTTCAAATGTTAGCTAATTCTGATCCTTTACAAGAGGGAGATTTTTCCAGTAATAGAACAAGAAAATTGTTAGAAGACACATATACACAGATAAGTGCAGTTACTCCGATTGGCAGACTCCTTGTTCTAAACAAAGATAACATAGCAATAATGAATGTAGTCTCCCCAGAAGGGCAGAGAGAAGCGTATGTAGGCGCGAATTTCTCATCCTTAGATTGGGTGGAGGAAACTAGGGCTACAAAAGCCCCAGTATTTTCTAATGTCTATCAAGGAATGAGTGATGGAAATTATAAAATAGCTCTAACCTATCCTATATTAGACAGAGATACAGGACAATATTTAGGATTGGTTGGTGCACCAATTCCGACTGTGCCTTTTTTTAGGCACTATGGAAACATATATGACATTAATTCACAATACGTGGCGGCTCTAGATGGAAACTCAGTCCAGCTTATTCATCCTGTTAAGTCATTAATAGGGAGACCTTTTTTTGGCAATTATAGCCAAGAACTTACAGGACAAAATAAGATTCTAAACAACTTGGTTAATATGGTTATGTCAGGTAGAGCAGATTCTGCCGTTTACGAATTTAGTGGTGGTGAAAGACTAACTACTGGCGCCCCCATTTTTGTGGCAGGAAACCCTGAATATTTTATTTTTGTAATTACGCCAACACTTACTATTTACTCAGAAATCAATGGGGTTGTATATATGGAAAGAATCCAGACCTTTACTTTACTTGCAGGTACAACTGCCGCAATTATTGTTTTAATATTTTTCCTTATCAAATGGAATAGTAATCTGAATAGGGAAGTAAGGAAGAGAACAACAGAATTGGATGAATCAAACAAGCAGCTAATACAAGCAAATGAGCAGCTTAGGACTCACGAAAAAATGCAAACAGAGTTTATCAATGTAGCAGCTCATGAGTTGCGTACACCAGTACAACCTATAGTGGGACTAAGTGAGATCCTTCTTTCAAAAATAAAAGATACTGAACACCATGGCTTGGTAAATATCATTTCTAGAAATGCAAAAAGACTCATGCAGCTCACTGAAGATATGTTAGATGTTTCAAGAATTGAAAGTCAGT
>CAYTQD010000045.1:0-12211 GCA_964439995.1 uncultured Nitrososphaeraceae archaeon | reverse complement strand
ACTAAACAACAAAGAATAATGAGGATTCCAGTTTAATTTTCTCGCTCTAAAAGATGAACTACCGTTTGGCAATATTGGCCAACGAAAGATATAGAAAAAGAATAGTAATGCCAGACTACTACTATCCTAAACCAAGACAATAAACATAATAATTAATGTATTAGTACCGTATACAATAATTACTGTTAAGGTCTTTGAGATTGAGCGATCCAGTACTACAAGAAGAGGACATAGGAAAACTGAGGAGAACGCATTATTCATCTGAGATTAACTCAAATCTTCATGATAGTGAAGTAATAATTATGGGATGGGTCTCTAGCATCCGCGATCATGGCAATATGCAATTTGTGACCATAACAGATCGATATGGCGACATACAAGTTGTTGCAAAGAGAAAAGAATGCACTGAAAGATTGTTTATCCAGATACAGCAGCTAAAGGAACACACTTCAGTCGCCATCCGAGGCAAAGTCAGGGCACAGGAAAAAGCTCCTAGCGGCTCAGAGGTTATCCCATTGGAACTGAGAGTATTTTCTGTAGCCAAAAAAGCAGCTCCATTTATGATTCAAAGCAAAATCTCTGTTGGTATCGATACGAGACTAGATTTAAGGGCTTTAGACCTCCGCAGAAATTATCTGAAAAGCATATTTCATATACGCAACACAGCTTTAAATGCTGTCAGAGAATTTTTGATAGTACATGGATTTATTGAAATAAATACACCTAAGATGATTGCAACTGCCACAGAAGGAGGGGCCGCTTTATTTCCAATATTTTATTATGATAGGGAAGCATTTCTGGCACAAAGCCCCCAGTTATACAAAGAGCAGTTGACTATGGCCTTTGAGAATGTGTTTGAGATAGGACCAATTTTTAGAGCGGAGCCGTCACGTACCAACAGACATCTTTCGGAGGCAACTTCTATTGACGTTGAGCAGGCATTTGTAGACTATAATGATATAATGCAATTACTTGAAAAAATAATCTCATCTATAGTTGATACTATCAAACAAACAAACAAAAACGAGCTTGAGTATCTTAATCTGCAGTTACCAAACATTCGATTACCGTTTCCAAAGTACTCTTATACTGACATAATTAGCAAACTGCAGGGAGAAGGGGAGCATATTAAATGGGGAGATGATCTCCCACCACAGATGACTAAAAATTTGAAAAATAAAATTGACGCTTATTATTTTATCACTGATTGGCCTACCTCTATTAAACCCTTTTACGTGAAAACAAAAGTAGGAAAAGACGCGATGATATCCGAGTCATTCGATCTTATGTACCAATCTTTAGAGATGGCGTCTGGAAGTACAAGAATAAACAGAAAGGATGATCTAATAAAAAGGATGAAAAAACAAGGGCTGAATGCTGATGCATTTGACTATCATCTTCGAGTATTTGATTATGGGGTTCCACCACATGCTGGATTTGGATTAGGTTTAGAGCGTTTACTTATGGCCATTACAAAGTTTGATAATATACGTGACATGACACTTTATCCAAGAGATATAGATAGACTGACACCATAAAATTATATCTATTAAATTCGTAGGAGGAAGAAGATCATGCTATGATTACTAGGGAAACAATAACGTATCTTTGTAGACTCTCAAAGTTGGAAATAACGGAAGAAGAACTCTTAAAGTATGAGTCACAGGTTGAAGAAATAATCAAATATCTGGATAAATTGGATAGTATAACGCTATCTGATATTGAACCTATATCGCTAGAGAAAAATCTTCACCACTTAAGGGACGATAACCCCAAATCTTTTGAATCTGATCCCTTAGATCATGCTGAAAATAGAAAGAGCAGTTATGTCAAAGGTCCTAGGATAACTTAGTAATTTGTCTAGATTATACAATCTCTCTGCTAGAGAAATTAAAGCAGGGATTAGGAGTAGGGAGTTTACTGCGGAAGAGTATATCTGCCAAGTTCTTGAAAGAATAGACAAGGTCAATCCGAAGATCAACGCTGTGATATCTCTAGACAGACAGGGGGCATTGGAAAAAGCTCGTTTGGTTGATACAAAAGTACGTGAAGATGATAAGAAGCTAGGTTCACTTGCTGGTGTTGCAATAGGCATAAAGGATAACATAAGTACAAAAGGCTTGAGAACTACATGTGCCTCAAAAATGCTCGAGGGATATGTTCCACCATATGATGCAACAGTAGTGAGGCGATTGAAGGCTAATGATGCCATTATAATTGGAAAGTTAAATCTTGATGAGTTTGCAATGGGCTCTAGCACCGAGTTTAGCAAATTTGGACCTACCCGTAATCCATGGAATATCGATTATGTTGCTGGAGGTTCTTCAGGTGGTAGTGCAGCAAGCGTAGCTGCTTCAGAGTGTCCAGTATCGTTAGGCTCTGACACAGGTGGATCTGTCAGATGTCCTGCAAGTTTTTGCTCGGTAGTTGGCCTAAAACCTAGTTACGGCAGTGTTAGCAGATTCGGACTTGTACCATATGCTAATAGTTTAGAACAGATCGGACCTATTGGCAAAACGGTTTCTGATGTCGCCATGATTATGAATACCATCGCAGGGGCCGATGACAATGACGATACTATTCAAGTTACATATGGAACACCAGACTATACACTTTCATCTAAGGGAAAGATACGCATTGGCCTGGTGAAAGAACTAACTCAAGGGGCTGAGCCAGACATATCTAAACTGATCTATTCTGCAATGGACATTTTTACCAGTCTTGACTGTATATGTGAGGAAGTATCAATGAATTATGTAGAATATGCTATTGCTTCCTACTACACGATAGCGATGGCTGAAGCTAGCAGTAATCTTGCTAGATATGATAATATTCGTTACGGATTCGATTTTGCCCCTGATGGATATGAATGGAATGCCTACTTTACTAAGGTTCGAGGTAACTTCGGTGATGAGGTCAAGAGAAGAATTATTGTTGGAACATATGTTCTTTCTTCTGCATATTACGGCAAATATTATTTGAAGGCTCAAAAGATTAGAACCATAATGGCACAGGAATTAAGATCATTATTCAAAAAGTATGATGTTCTCATAGCGCCCACAATGCCTGTTTTGCCTTTCAAATTTGGTGAAAAGATGGACAACCCTATAAAGATGTTTATGATAGATATTGATACAGTGATAGCTAATCTTGTAGGTATACCTGCAATATCGGTGCCTGCTGGTTTCAACGACAATCTTCCTGTTGGATTACAAATAATGGCGAATAAATTCCAGGAACAAAAGTTATTTGACGCAGCACTATTGTTTGAAAGCAACACCAACATTGATAGGAGCCCTTTATTGTGATGGTAATAACAGAACAAGAAGACAAAAAAGACCTTAGAGTAAAAATTGGTCTTGAAATTCATTGTCAGCTGACAGGTCTGCAGAGTAAATTATTCTGTTCATGTTCCTGCAATTATCGCGAATTAGAACCCAATAAGAACATATGTCCTGTATGTTGTGGACTTCCAGGAACATTACCTCTCATAAATAAAGCAGCTGTCGAGTCAGCTAGTATGATTTCCCTCGCTTTAAATTGCAGGATGCCAGAAAATATTATGTTTTATAGAAAAAACTACTTCTATCCAGATCTTCCAAAAAACTTTCAATTGACTCAATACAATGTGTATGGAATATCAAGCATTGGAGTAGAAGGGAGTCTAAAGTATGGGGAAAAGAGTTCAAGAATTAGAAGAGTTCAGCTTGAGGAAGATCCAGGCAGATTAGTATATGAGAGTGAAGGTATCAATATTGCCAGTTCTTACACTCTAATAGATTACAATAGGGCCGGGATTTCGCTAGTAGAAATTGTTACTGAACCTGATTTTACTGATCCAAAAGATGTACGAGCCTTTTTGAACAAAATTACTTCCGTCATCGAACACCTAGGAGTATGCAATACAAAGCTCGAAGGGTCAGTTAGATGTGATGCCAATATTTCAATGCAAGGTGGGAAAAGAGTTGAGATAAAAAATGTTGGCTCGTTTAAAGAGGTCGAGAAAGCACTCAATTATGAAATTGCTAGACAAAGGACGATGTCTATGCATGATATTAAAATTGAAGCCGAAACACGACATTGGGATGATATGAGAAAAGTGACCAAACAATCAAGAGCAAAAGAGGAAGAGCAGGATTATCGATACTTTCCTGAGCCAGATATACCTACGATATTGTTGGGTAAAGAATATTGCGCTTCAATCGACATAAAAATGCCGGAATTACCTGATGAGCGAAAAAATCGTTTTATTGAGAATTATGGGTTGTCAAATCATATAGCTCAAGTGTTGATTGATAATAAGGAACTAGCTGACTTTTTTGAATCGGCGGTTAAGATTTACTCCTCACCAAAAGAGATTGCCAATTGGATGGTTACTGAACTTTTGAGTTTTACTGACGACGAGTATCCAATAAAAGACAAAATTGACTCTTCTTCTGATTTAAGCCAATCAACTTCTTCTCTTGCAGGTCTGAAGATTGAGGCTAAACACATTGCAGAACTGGCAAGATTAGTAGATAGTAATATCATAAATCGAAATACAGCAAAAATGATTCTTACTCAGATAATAAAGACAGGGGAAATGCCTTCGGAGGTGTTGGCAAGAACAGACGTACTAAAAATAGAGGATAAAAATATTATTGCTGAGGCTGTAGCGTCAGTATTTGAAACTGAAAAATATGCCACAATAGAGGCGAAAAATAATCCAAATGTAACCCACTTTTTGCTTGGCAAAGTCATGAAATTAACTAAAGGTAGGGCAGATCCCAAGGTTACACTGAAAATAATAAAGACAAAGTTGGATGGAATAGATTAACCATCCTTTCTTTATCAGAGCGTGTAGTCTATTTTATTCTGTGTTGGACGCGATCTAATAATCTAAATCTAGACACTAATGATTAGGTTCGATCAGATAGGAATTGAATAATATAATTTCATAGACATGATTATTGTATAAACAATTATCACGTATATCTAATGAGTGACATACTTACAAGAGTCTATGTACCGCTCATTGCTTACTCCCACATTTTACTATTATTCTTCCCCTAACATGATCTTTATACCATGTCTTCGCAGCCCTTAAGCTATCTCCGTGGCATATTGGATTTTCCATATTTTCATTTATTCCGATATGAGACCTTTTATGTAGCTAGATGCTACTCTCCTACTCCTATTTTTCTGTCAATTGTTCTAAATACTGTACTGCAATAGGCAAAAAGGCCCCTACATCTGTAACAACCCCAACGGCTTGAGAAGTTCCACGGTCTAGAAGCTTCGTTACAACTGGCTGGCTTATATCTACTGCAATAACCTTGACTTCTGCAGGTAACATATTCCCTGCGGCAATAGAATGCAGCATAGTAGATAACATTAAAACCATTTTTGTACCTTTGATCACCTTTTTGTATTCGCGTTGTGCTTCAACAACATCTGTGAAAACCTCAGGGATGGGACCATCATCTCTGATGGATCCAGCTAATACAAATGGAATATTATTTGTAATACACTCGTACATGATTCCCTTTTTTAGTCTTCCTTGTTCAACCATCGCTTTCAAGGAACCTGCTTTAAAGACCTCGTTTATCGCCTGCATATGATTCCTGTGACCCCTTATTGCTAGAGTGCCGTCTAATACATACATCCCCAAAGAAGTTCCCATTAGTGCATTTTCTACATCATGCACTGCAAGAGCATTTCCTGCTAACAACCCATCAACATAACCCATTCGAATTAATTTCGCAAATGATTCTGCTGCACCAGAATGAACTAAAACTGGACCACCTACTACGATTATTTTTCCACCATGTCTCTTCATATTGTAGAGATCATTTGCTACCTTTCTGGCTATTTGCTGCGTGGGACGCTCACTAGAACTACTACTACTCATAAATTGAAAAATATCTACGGCTTCCCTTGGACGTTCCTGTGGAATAATCTTGACTCCTTGTTCTCCTACTACTATCATGTCTCCCTTCTTAATATCTCGTATCATTTTGCATGCAGCTGTATTTTTCCTAGTATTTACAACGATACATTTATCCATCATCATATCTTCGACATCGATCCATGTTCCATCGTGATAAATTTGGGTGGCGTTGTTGGTGGTGCTGTAAAAGTTGTCTGCCATTACCATATCTTTCTCGGCTGGTTTAAGTATAACCTGTTCAACAGATACAGGTTGTGCACCTTCCATGTACACAGATTCTAGTATTTGGTGTAGATGACCGTGATCTCTACCTTGAACTAATAAACGTGCATAACTGGGCTCTTTCTTTTTCTTTCCCACATCGAATTCAAGGACTTGAAAATCACCGTTTAGATCCATGATCTTATCAAAGATCTTGGTTAGGATCATCGAATCTATAAGATGACCTCGTACCTCAATCTCCTGCTTGATCTTTTTTTGTGTCAAGTCGTAAAGCAATTCATATATCTTTCCTACTATATATAATACCAATTTAAAATATCACAAAAATTCTGAGAAGATGGTAATTTGCAGAGCAATCAATCACGTTCTGAGGCTTAACCCATATTTCTTGTATATAAATAGGGTTATGTCCTCAGGCTCCTCAATCATACTACTTCTTGCAGAGAAACTTAAATGGAACCGTCCTATTATGAAAAATGATATAACTGGGATGCAACTATCGGGTCGGTAACAAGTGCTATGTCTTTTAACCTGACCAGATTTTCTGTTATTATAGCATTCTCAATTCTTGTTATGAGTGTACTGCTGGGTGCATCTACACTTGACCATTATTACTCTTATTTGCTTGACCTTAGCATATCAGGACATGAAAATAATGTTGGGGAGATAGTCAGTGATATTCTTGGGAATTACGATATCCATAGGAACACTGTCTTCGCATCCCAGGAAACCATACCCCCATTATCTAATGGCAGTTCCAACGTTACAATACCGTCAAGGTCGAATTCCTTAGAGTACAATGCAAGGATCTTGTGCGGTACAATAGTTGGAGAAGGTGGGCCTCTCAGGCCAGGGCGTTACAACTCAGATATAAATATTTTCAACAGACAGAACTTTCCAGTCTCTTTCTTTTGGAATACTGTTTTATCTTCAGATCTCAAAGACAAAAAACAGATACGAGAAGAACAAAGTAGCAATTATATAATCCTAGCTTTAGATCCTAGAGCCTCAATCAGCATTAGTTGTGATGACGTAAAGCGTTACCTTCCAGCATACTCTAATAGAAATGCCAGCAATACAAATTTCCTTGAAGGTGTATTGACTATTAATGTAGAACTTGATCCATCTATTCAAGGAGCATTATCGTCATCATTAGCAAGGAATATAACTGGAGATCATTCGCAGGTCTTCATACCGCCTTCATCGAATCAGATACTGGAACCTAATGCAAATATCTTGAGTGTGGATGCCATCTATACCGTAAATGCTCTAGAGGTCCCAAGTAGAGAGATAATACTCCAACTAATAGAATATAGCATTACCAAACCCGATGAGAGTGGAAAAATACCACAGGACATGGTATCTGAGCCGCTCAGTGTTACAGTTCCTATAAGAACTAATGAGACTATAAATCCCGATAGACATGTTAGGGAGGTTCTGATGAGAGAATATTCTCTAAGCTTTGCTGAAAGCCAAAGTCTAGACTTATCTATAAAAAATCTTAGTTTAGGTGTTGGCGCATTAGATGACAATCATGCTATATCCCTGCAGCGAATTAATGCTTACCAGCCCCCACCAGAGAAGTGAGCCTATTACATTCAAGCGGATCGATATATGTAAGTATACTTCAAATTATCGTACAGATAAGAATTCCAGTGAAATGAAATCACAGAGAAATACTGAGTTTTCTAAGACTAATTGGTTATTGGTATCGGTGGCAATTATTTTTGCTTCATCGGTATTTTATAGTATTAATTATAATGCCAGCCATAGTTCCTGGTGGCTTAGGATAGCTGAGGGGCAGAGGCAGGAGGAGCAAGATAATAGCGTTGACGGAGATGGAGAGAATACTAATACATCGATGTTGTCTTTACCAGATTTATTCTCTAAAGTAGAGAGATCTGTAGTACAGATTGCAAACAAAGAAGGTACGGGTATGTCGTTGGGAAGTAGAATGGGATCAGGTTTTATTTATGATAGAAATGGGTATATAGTTACCAATTATCATGTTGTGGCAGGTGTAACTAAAGGAGGAAACATGCAAGTAACGTTCCTAGACGGTATTACATATAATGCCAAATTGATAGGGAGTGATCCTTTTTCTGATCTAGCCGTCCTGCATTTAGACGGAGAAAATATACCTTATGATAAACTTGTTCCGCTACCAATTGGCGACTCAACAAATTTGAGAGTTGGTGAAAGAGTAGCAGCAATTGGCAATCCTTTTGGCTTATCAGGTTCTATGACTGAAGGCATTATTAGTGGTCTAGGCAGAATGTTGCCATCAGCAGAACAGGACAGAGAGTTGGATATCGTACCTTCAGAGCTGGCTCCGTCAGCTAACTTTCTTATACCAGATATAATTCAGACGGACGCTCCTATTAACCCCGGAAATTCAGGGGGTCCTCTTCTGAATGCCCGAGGAGAAGTCATCGGAATAAATACCGCAATATTTTCAACAACCGGAGCCTCGGCAGGGATTGGATTTGCCGTTCCTTCGAATACAGTAAAAAAGGTAATACCATCGCTGATTTCTAAAGGCAATTATCAACATCCATACCTAGGTATTGTTGGCGTAGACATTACACCAGAGATTGCAGAAGCACTAGGATTAATAGAAGCCAGAGGATTTCTTGTAACTGATGTTAGTAGCAAAAGCCCAGCTCAAGAAGCAGGAATAAGGAGTGGAAATTCATTGACCAATATTGCTGGAAGAGAGATAGCAATGGGGGGAGACGTAATACTAAAAATAGATGACATAACTGTCAGGAAACTTGATGACGTACTCACTTACCTAGAAAGAGAAAAGAACGTAGGAGATGCTATACGTTTGACAGTACTAAGGGATGGTGGAACAGAAGATATTAGTTTAACTCTTGGGCCTCGGCCTACATCCCAGGAATCCCAGGTAGGTCTGTCTTCCCGAGAACAGATACTACCTGAACAAGGTAAAGAACAGGAACAACCAGAACCAGACCAAGAACCCCTAGCGGATCGACTCTATGACCAGTGCATAGAATTAGCAGGTAAAGACATCTGCGATTTTATGTTTCAAAGGTAACTAAAATTGCCTTTTATCCTTGCTCTAGCTCTAGATTGTCTATAACACTCGAACACACCGTAAGCGCTATTTTGTTTAAGGGTGTGTAATTATGACCAAGGATCAGTTTTGTAATCGCAGTTAATGGATTTCAATATTCTGACTACTGACTCGGCAAGTTATAAATGAGATAATGGAGAGGAGCAGGGGCTAACTAAGAGAACTGTTCCAATAACAGATACTTAATAATTAGCAAGTGTGCTATTACTACATTATTAGACTTGCATGAGAACAATTGTATTTGACTCAGATGGCGTATTGGTAGATTCTATGCCTAGTCACTATATGGCTTGGAAAATTGCATTCAAGGAGGTATGCGATATCGAAGTGGACAAAAGAACCGTCTATTTGCTAGAAGGTATGCGGGGTATCGATTTAGTAAGAAAAGTGTTTGAACTTAAAAACTATCACACTAACAGCAATGATAATAAGATTGAGATTATTCACCAGGTAAGCCAAAGAAAAAATGAAGTTTTCAGAGATATAATACTTTCTTCTCCTCCTGAGGCATACCAGGGTGTCAGACGCTTGATTACGAACTTAGCTGACTGCAAAAAGGCTGTAGTAAGCGGATCTGCTAGAAAAGATGTTGAAGTACTGATCGAAAAGTCTTTAGGAAATAGAGATCTTTTTGATGTCCTTATTACTGCTGAAGATGGCGAGAAAGGTAAACCCCACCCTTCATCTTTCATGAACGCATTAGAGAAAATCAAAGTACCACCTTCAAAAGCTTTGGTAGTTGAAAATGCACCATTAGGAGTTGAGGCAGCTAACAAGGCAGGAATTCAGTGTATAGTAGTATTAAACAATACTCCTCTCAAGATCCAGGATTTTCAATCTATAATTGTCGATGATAGAATCTTCAAGGAAACTATATCTGCAGCAGGATTCATAGAAAGATGGTGTGAGGGTGATGAAAATTAGTGACAATAATACGAAATTACGGACAAACTACTTCAAGATACTGGAATTATGAAGAATCAGTACAAATAGAAGAAGGGGTCGAATGTGAAACTTTTAGTATTGGTGGCGGCCCGGCATGGAGCACTGTATTGTCAGCAAGTCACCAATTTGGCAATTCCTGTACGATGATACAAATAGTAAGTGTAGTAGGAGGATATGGTGAGGTTATATCTTAGGAGATGGTGAGCCGGTTGAGGGTAAAGAAAAATATATCTGCCATACGTAATAATACGCTGACAAAACATGACTTGTGAAGCCATTGTAATAGGCAGTGTTGTTGGATTGGCTGTGACAGCTGCTGTCCTCTCATTCCAAGTAATAACTGACAGAAAATCTTTGATAAAGGAAGACAAACGAAGATTAACTACAGACACTATTCCAGCCTAGAAGAATTCTGCAATAGCCTGGACCAACTATCTAAATAAGGACTGGTCTAAATGGAACTATGTTGGGCATGCTCATTTAGCAAATAGAATTCTTTCACGCTTAGTAGCATCTTTCCCTTCTACAGGTCTACTTCTACAATCGCGAGCAGGAATCATTTCTGGGAACTTTACTTTCAATACAAGTCTATGGATAGTTTGGGTGAAAGGAATTACATCATTAGCTGTCTAGACAATTGTTCCAGAAAGATAACCGGCTGTCTGAACAACATATAAGAGTCTAACTCAATGAGCTATGGAGGAATATTGCATGCTTCAGAAGTATGAACATAATCCGGATCCGAGGAAATGCTATCTTTATCTATATATTCATCTTTAATACAAATACTAATTACACTATGTTTCATTCCTTAAATCTTGGTCTTTATCAAAAATTCCTCTCATCCAGAAACAAAGACACTCTGACTCTGTACAAGGAGATCTCAAGACAATACCATGATAACGATATTCTCACCTACGTCAACCATCTAATTCCAAAGAATGTTCTAACACAATTTAATACCCAAAATCAGACGTGCCAACCGTTGAAGACTTTACTTCAGTGGTTCAAAAAGGATTTCATGAAATGGATGCCTAAAGATTTACAGTGTAATCTATGCAAGACGCAAATGAAACTTCAGTTATTGCCAGGTAATGGATGGAGGGTACGAAAGATAGAGGATTATGAATGTATCAAATGTGGTTCCAGATGTATTTTTCCCCGTTATGGCGAAATCAAAAAAATTGCAGATACTAGGATAGGAAGATGCAGTGAATGGTCTATGCTTTTTGGAGCCATTCTAAACTCACTGTCTTTCCCAACCAGAATCGTACATGACTATCTAGACCATTGTTGGAACGAGACTCTGATTGAAAATAAGTGGATACATATAGATTCAACTTTAGAGTATCCTATTTCTCTAGACCATCCATTTTATTATGAACAGAATTGGGCAAAAAAATATGAATATATTATAGCATTCTCTCTCAACGGCATCGAAGATGTTACTAGATTCTACACTACAAAATGGGATTCTGAAGTTCAAATAAGGAGGAACAAAAATAATGCCAGTAGTCAGGTTAACCTCCTAGCAGAATTATATTGGAAAATATGAGATGCTATCACGGCAGGATCCTTCTTCTGAACTTAGTCCGTCTTTTCTCTATTGATACCGGTAATTGAGGATCCAAGACCAACTTAGACTTGTATTTTAATATTTTGCAGATGTTGGTTCGCAAAGCAGGAACGACATAATATCCATTTCTGTTTCTTTCTTTTCAAACATATAGTCAAGTGTTCCCGTTCAATATCCTCATTGGGATTATTCAGGTAAAATATGACTCAAGCAGCTTAGCTAAGTCAATACTTCTGGAGACACGAAATCCTCAAATGTTTAAAGCAAAATAAGTCTGTGTCATAATTAATTTATTAGCTATTCTAGCTTCACATCTATTGATACTGGATTAGCGATTCTGTATTTTTCAAAGGTGTCTATTATTCGATTAACCTGAGCAGAATCATTTTTTGCTAACCTAGCTATTCTAACACACTCTCTTAGGTTAGAACTTTTTAAT
>CAYTQD010000044.1:0-12238 GCA_964439995.1 uncultured Nitrososphaeraceae archaeon | reverse complement strand
TTTTCATCATTACAAACAACTTATGAAAATATCGGAAAAAATTAATAAAGCGCAGGAGTAATGTTTTAGACCTAGGAGAACGTGGGCGGATTAATGGTCGCCGCACTCCATTTAGAGAGCTAGCTCTGAGTTCAGTTCTAAATCGAGTCATTAGGTACAACTACTAGCCGGAATTCTAGACAGTCCCTATTCCGAACGCTGCATGTTTGTTTGACTCGACTCATTTAACCCTTTGCCAAGCATATGATTTTTCTCCATCAACCGTAATATCTCTTACAGCCCAAAAATCATAATTTCCTCCGTCTCTGTCACCTGCTTTGTTGAGGGTCGTATTACCTGTAATTCCCGCGTATGAATTGGCATAACGTACGAACAACTCCTTGAAGTCATGGATATCTGTATTACTACCATTATAATCGCCTATGTGCCTAGTTGCATTTTCAACTATTGCTGCGACCCACAAAATGTCATAAGCTATAGCTGAGTACGGGGATGCATCTGCATGTATTTCATCACGAATTTCTTCCATAATATGATTTAGCTTTTCGTTTTTTGCATTATCTATCCGATATATAGGATTGTAAAATGAAGTATTAACTGCAAAATCTGCAGATTCATGGTTTCTGACAAGTCCTTTATTGAGGACCGAACCATCACTTCCATACCATCTAACCTTAGAAAGTGCCGGATGGCTTGGGGCTTGGATGAAGATAGGGGATATCTCATCAAGTGAGATCATATATACACCAGTTTTGTCAGAATCATACCTGGATAACGCCTGTTGAACTTTTGATTCTAATAACCTTAGATCCTTATCCCACATGATAAAATTAATTCTGTGTAGACTTGCAGGTAGCTGTCCTGTTCGTGGTGCATACCCCAGAGTTTCGTTATTCATATCAAATTCTCCTCCCATCTTCTGAAATTTCTCTTGCACTACATGAACCAGCTCACTGCCGTATACATCGTTTCTCCAGAATGGGATCACGACTCTCACTCCATCCTCCCACATTAACCTTGAAATTGCCTCGGCTTGATGTGTGTCATCTGGAACAAATCTAAAGACATTATCATCCTCTATAGCAAGAGATGGGGCTGTACTGGAATGGCTGATAAGTAAGATATCATTATGATCCGCATGATCTTTGACAGCTCGCAATTCAGCGCTAGTTGCAGGTCCAATAACAGTCCTGATATCATGATTTTCCAAAAGTTTTAGCTTTTCAAGACTCTTTGCAGGATCTGATTCTGTGTCTTCGATTACTAGTTCGTAACGTAGGCTTGAATTGCTCAGTGAGAAATTGGCATTTATGTCTTCTAGCGCCATCTCTAAGGCAGCTTCTGTTGACTTGCCAGTTGACGAGGCTACGCCGGTTAATGGAAGAAGGGCCCCAATTTTTACTATATCATAAGAATTAGATATTTGAGACTCACTAGCAGAGTCTGAAGTAAGGAACGGGAGAGAGGTTAGTGGCCAAATCGAAGGTGATCTGAGAACAACTGCTGCTGATACTAGAATAACTGCTGAAATAGTTAAGCCTATTACAATTACGAAGGAAAGAGACCTGATTCTACCTGCTTTCATTTTAGGGGCCTCAGCCTTAACTTTTGGTTCTGGTTTGGCGGATCGACTATCCATATTATTGGCACTACGGCTCAGGGCCAAATCAGACTCGGGGTCTTTGTGTGTTACCAGGAATTTCATGTACCAGAGCAACCCGGCTGCGATGATCACGTTGTGCGCTGAGAAGAGCATCGCTGATGGCCACAGTTCATTTGTTAATGAAGTAACTACAAAAAATGCAAACCAACTATCTGACACGGCGACCAATAAAATGCCAGCAGATTTACAGACCCACGGAGTAAACCACAATGGTTCTTTTCTATGGTTTATAACAATCAAAAACGATGGGACTATAATGAATGCATCAAGTATAGGATACGCGATTATAACAGAAAATAGGGCAATATCTCTTGAAGTAGAAAAATCAGCTAGGCTTATCGTAACTGCAATGATATATAATGTAATAGACCCACTTCCGATTATAGTAGGAATTAAAAGTCTGTTGCTGAAATGAAACCGTTTGGAGAAGCTGAAATATGTTGAATACACATAGAATGCAAGACAGGCATACGCTGAAATTGACAGTATATCAGCTAGAGATGGAACAGGCGGAACAATTTCCAGGTTAATCTCGTATATTGCCCAAACAATATCAGCGCATAATGACAAAGATAAAGCTATCGCAAGAGCCAAGTCTGCTTTTTCGATTAATCCACGATGATGCTTCTGTCTGTATATGATAAAGATAGCTAGCAAGGCGGCAACTGCGGCGTTAATACTGATTATCCAGTGGGAATAATGTTCCCTTGACTCTGCTTCAGCAAAAAAAATAATGGAGTTTGAAATTACTATTACTACAATAACACTTAAGAAAAGACTCCTTCGGGTTAGTCCTACTCGGGCAATCAAACTACTCAAGAGTACCCACTAGAAATGGGTGAAGACACTATGGATATGAAGAGATTTCTAAGCATCAGAGATCTGATATTATTATTAGGTATGGTAAATTATCTTGATATATATCAATTTTGAGCACTCAAAAAATCTATATTCAAGACTCCTACCTGCTGTAAAAAGGATAATGGTGAATCAAGTAGCTTTGAAAGTCGGTACATATGCATATAATAAAAATTTGCATATGTCTTATTTTTAGTTTGGCTTCTGATTGTCTCCTGGTAGCCCTCAGGAAAGTCATGACCCGGTAAGTTAACAGAACCCTAGGCATGTTGTATTGTATATGTACCCAGCGTTCTTCTGATATCAATACTCTAGCGATCCCCCTAAAACCTAGGTGTATTACATATTTATGTTCTTCAGAATAATTTCTTATTTTATGTTAGCTATCATGTGGATTCCTTAATTAGGAACAGATAACAAATTAGGAGTTCATCAAATGTATCCCTGAGCTTCGGTAAAGGATGTTACATCTTAGTTTATAAGACTTTTACAAGAGTCAAGCTGGATTACGATTATATGATGTTCTACTTAGTTTTGGGGGGAATAGGTCAGTATATTATCATTTGTTCCTAGGTCTAAGAAGTTACCGAAGTTTGAATGTGCCGCGACTAGGATATTTATCTTTACCTTCCTCTAGCAAAGTCTAAGCCAGTTCTTTCGCTGGTGCTTTTTCTTCTCCATGTATTAAATCAAGCTGAGGTCGAAGAACTTTCGATTCTCTAATCCTGTCCATACTCACCTTGTTCTCGGCTGCAGCGTAAAGCAGTATTTTTGCAATAGTTTGCCGGGAAAGCTGCATCTATTTTTAATACCACGCTTTACAAGCTCCTTTAACGTTTGATTCGCAGCAGATTCTACGTCGGTAGTTTCATTTGTCTTATATTCAAGCCAGAAATAATATGCCGCAACGGCTTTCTCATATTCTAACCGTGCTGCGTATACCTTTGCAAGATACGTACTGTAGGGTCTAGCTAGCTCTTCCCAAAATTTCTCTTTGTCCTGCAGGTTCTCTGTTTCCTGTTCTAGTCCGTTATCCTCAGTCATCTGTTCGCTTTCCTTCAACTCTTCAAGGGCTTTCAGGCATTTTTCATAGAGTATTCGGCGCTCTTGTTCACGTACGACC
Source organism: uncultured Nitrososphaeraceae archaeon (assembly GCA_964439995.1). Lineage (GTDB taxonomy): Archaea > Thermoproteota > Nitrososphaeria > Nitrososphaerales > Nitrososphaeraceae > TH5893. The sequence goes on along the minus strand of CAYTQD010000044.1, from coordinate 8,594 downwards.
ACTTTATAGGCTACATTAATACTTACCCTGCCTAATCGGAGATCTTCCTTGTTCTCCTCTGTTATGATTTCGCTATCGTTTAAGATTTTACTTACCTTTCTAACAGTCTCATGCGAAACCCCTGCTCGTTCAGCTATCTTTTCGTCCACCCTGCGTAGGGGTGACAAGATTTTGACACCCCTTCCACCTAGTGACTCGTTTCGTTTAGCAATTTCTTCAAGCAGAGGCTTCAATCTTAAGGCTAGCTCCACCCTCTGAAAATCGCTTAGCTGCCTTCTTGTTAGGTTGGATTCAATCACGAAAAGTTGCTCATTCAACTTATCCTTAAACTCGCGGACTAATGTTTTGGGCTCTATCCCTAAATCCTGACAGGCCTTGTAACGATGATGTCCATCCAGAATAATTCCGTCTTGATTAACTATTATCGGCACGTACAGGCCGTTATCCTTAATAGATTGTCTTAGCGAGCTATTCTCCTCTGGCGACGGCGGTGATACTAGACTGGCGTAGCCTGGATCTATCTTTATTTTCAGGTTTGATGTTGATTTTTCTACGTTCACTGAATAGGTAGGGCGTCCTCCTTTAAAAGGGATTTACGTTTTCTAGCGCAAGGGTCTTGACCATCGTTTGTTGAATTATAACAAACCCTGTGATATTAAGCTCTTGTGTTCTGATTCTTTACGCATGTTGTATTATTAATGTGCTCTAAGCCAAAGTTTATTGAAAATGTAAATAGCCCCGGAATATCGCTTCGCCTCACCGCAAATTAAGCACCATAGATTATTCATATCTCTCTTTTTAGAAGAAAGGATTTGATCAAAGTGCTATCGGAATATTCTCATAACTGGAAGGAAAGAATATAATAAGCACGATCGATACGTCGTATACTACTTGGAACCATCAGAACTCGTTGAAGGGGCAAGGAAAGTACTTGATGGCAACTGGACAGGCGAATTTACCATTCCTTCTGCGACGCTCTATCCTCATCAATGGAGTTGGGATTCTTGTTTTATTGCTATTGGAAACTCTTATTTCAACCAAGATCACGCCATGAAAGAGCTTGAACACCTATTTGATGCTCAATGGAAGAATGGTATGATTCCTCATATAGTGTTTAATGAGAAGGAAAAAACCTACTTTCCATCTGCAGACTTCTATGAAATCACACGCTCACCTAGTGCACCAAGGCATATTGGTACATCTGGCATGACCCAACCACCTGTGCACGCAATTGCTTGTTTTTACATGTATTTCAATAGTGAAGATAAGGAAAAATCCAAAGATTTCCTTAAAAAAGTGTATCCGAACCTCCTTAATTTTCATAGGTATCTGATGACCGACCGAGATCCCGAAAAATCTGGATTGGTGACGATTCTTCATCCCTGGGAATCAGGCCGTGACGATTCACCTATCTGGGATGATTCACTGGTTAGAATTAAGATAAAGGATCTTCCTGCGTTTAAGAGATTGGATGTTATCGCAGTAGATGGTGCAGTAGATACCATTCCTTCCGATGACGAATATAACAAATTCATTTACTTGATCGAATTGATGAAGCAGTATAACTATGACGAAAAAAAAATGTACGAAAAATTTCCATTCAAAATTAAAGATGTACCGTTCAGTTGTATAATGTATACTGCCAACCAAGTCTTACTGCGTATTGCTGAGCTGGTAGGAGAAAATTCAAGTGAAATACAAACATGGATATCTAGGGCTCGAGAGAATTTCAATAAATTCTTTTTACCTTCAGATAAAATCACTAAATCAGGCGTTTCTCCAGATTATCTCTATTACGATTACGATCTAGTCATAAACGATTGGATCAAAAAAAGAACTGTTGCTTCCCTTTCCCCTTTATATTCAGGTATCGTATCCAATAAAGAAGCTGAATCAATTGTAAAGTGGATAACTGATGTAGACTTCTGTGCAGAATATGACACTATAGCTAGTACAGATGAAAAGGAATCATATTTCAAACCTGTAACCTATTGGAGGGGACCTATCTGGATAAATACCAACTGGTCATTATGGATAGGTCTTTTGAGATACGGATACAACGAAGTGGCTGGACGAATACGGCAAGGAGTTCTTAAACTAGTCGAGAATCAAGGATTTAGGGAGTACTATGATCCAACAAATGGAAAAGGCCTTGGTGGAAAGAATTTTTCCTGGACAGCGGCTCTTGTTATAGATATGATAATGTCTAGAAGCTTACCCTTCTCAAAGCTTTAGATCTTGCTCGCAGCATGCGATAGTTAATGCAGAAATATGACGTCAACGTATATTAATAGTTTCTAGTTGGAAACTTCGGTAGCAAATGGCCCCTCCCAACTTCAAAATAGTTTGAACACCTAGAACTTGTACTAGGAACCGCTTACCACGAAAATCTTTTAAGAATGGCAATTGGTAGGAGAAAAGAGATAATCATGCGTTCCATCTTGGGGGAATAAAGGTCATGGTAGAAGTACAACTTGCCGGAGACTTAGGATTCGGGGTTCCTTGGCTAGTACTTGTCTTGTCTGTGGCTATTATTCTATCCGTAGCCTTTTTTACCTACGTTATTTTGACCACTAAATCCAAACATGCATTATTGGCTGGTTTTGATAAGGCTAAATACGAGTTGAACAAGTATCATGCTGAAAGATACTGGGCAATCTTCGTAGGTGGCATGCTAGTATGGTTCTGGCTTATGGGATATCCTTGGATGCCTCCTGTCGCTTTTCAAGATGCTATTGAAAACCCTGAGGAAGTGCACGTTATCAAAGTCACCGCAGGACAATGGTTTTGGCAGCTAGAAGATGCAGGATATATGAACGAAACTAAAACAAGTCAAGAAAGCGAATCCTCAGACAACAGCTCAGCTCAATCCTCCAGTCCAGGTCCAGTCAATGTTAAAGCCGGAGAGACTGTGAAATTCATAGCTAGATCTCTTGACGTCAATCATGGCTTTGGTATATTATCTAGCAATAAGAGTATGGATTCTCCAATGATGCAGATGCAGGTTGTTCCCGGATTTGATAACATCTTCTACTTTACCTTTGAGGAACCTGGCGTATATACAATTAGGTGTTTAGAATATTGTGGATGGAATCACCCCTTTATGCTTTCTCAGATAACAATTAATGCTGTCTAAGATTGAGATGAGAAGATAGATAATGACGACAAGTCTGTTGCACTTGAAGTACGAGGAAGAAGAAGGTCCTGCGCCTCAGTACAAGATCTCAAAGGATTTATCTGATTTAACCCTTATGTTCATCGTATCATCTATCGTATACTTTCTTGCTGCCGGAATATTAGCTATTTTCATGCGACTCGTTCAGTCAGGTGTAATGATCTTAGGAAGCGAGCAGTCAATTGGTCTATTCTATATGGCTTTAACCATTCATGGCCAGGTTATGTTCTTTGGATTTATGTCTATGCTTACTGTCGGAGTTAGCTACTATCTATTGAGCAAGTTTGCCAAGAAGCCCTTATACAGCATGAAGCTTGCGACTATCTCTTTCTCTTTGTTGAATGCAGGAACAATTTTTCTCTTAGTATCTGGAACAATGTTCTTCGGAGCAGGGTGGTACAACCTTATGCCCCTGACTTTTCAACCTGGAAACGCAGGATGGAGTACACTTGCAGGTGTTATATTTTTGATGGCTGATGCAATGATAGGGATTGGACTTGTTATATTTTGCATAGTTGTTATTGCAACAGTATTCAAAGGAAGAATAGCCGCTGGGGTTCAAAAATCAGAACCTGAACCTCAGGAGGTTGATGACAGACATAAGATTGCTGCTGACGCCGAGGACAGTGGTAGAATAGACCTTCTTCCAATGGTAGATATCCCAAGTTCAACAAGGTTTGTTTCTGCATTAGGATTAAGCTCATGGTTTCCGAGAAAATACAGAAGAATGATCCCTGCTGTTTCAGTGGTAGTCGTCGGGGTTTTTGTGAATGCAACGGCACTAGGAACTGGAAGTGTGGGACTCTTCACCCAATTAGCGATCGGATTTTCACATGTATTGAATCCAAACTTCGATCCGAACTGGCTAATGGCTAAGGATGCGTGGTGGTTCTTCGGACACCCTATCGTATATTTCACTCTCTTTTCATTTTTAGGTGCGGCTTATTACTATATCCCGAGGTACGCCAAGAAGACAGTACCTTACGACAAATGGGCATATAGATCTTGGCCATTTTACTTCGTATTTACCGTAATGGTATTTACGCATCATACGTACATGGATATGCCAAATCCGGTTTGGCTGGCTATGCTGGCTCAGGTAGCTACGATGGGGGTGATATTTCCATCAGCACTCACTATCATGACAATAATGATGTACGTTTTTCGCTCTAGAATAAAGTGGAATCTAACATCAATGTTTCTGATGGCCGGCTTTGCAGGATGGGCAGTTGGCGGTTTTACTGGCGCAGAAACAGGTTGGTGGGGGACTAATCTCTATCTACACAATACGCTCAATATAGTAGGGCACATTCACCTAGTCCTTCTGGTAGGTAGCGTCTTATTTGGACTGGGATTGATATATTCAATAATTCCTGATTTAACACAGAAGAGATTCAGTCTCAGTCTAGGACGGATACACTTAATTCTAACAGTGGTCGGCGGCTTTGGGCTTGCTCTTCTATTTACGTATCTAGGATTTGAAGGTGTCACCAGACGCGAAGCTTCAATTCCAGCAGAATTTGGGTGGGCTATGCCCTGGCTTTTTTTCTTTGCCACAACTGTAGGCCTAGGGCAGTTGGTATTTGCTTACAACCTGTTTCATACCTTAAAACATGGAAGATGGCTGAAAAACAACGGCGTGTACTATGCCGCGGCTGTGTCTACAGCTCTAGCAGGTATCCTGCATCTGCTGTTGGTTCAGTACTTCGTCGGTTTTGACTCCCTGAGTTCTGTCTTCTTTATAGTTGCAGGAATCGCGCAGATATTCTGGTTGGTGCCCTATGTGAAGAGATGGAGCAAACTATGGTATGCAATTGGTATTATTGGTACTTTTATTCTCATAATCTTGTTTATTGGTAACCAAGCCAGCTCTGAGAATGGCTTTGATTGGAAATTTATTCTCTTCTATCTGATTATTGGAGGGGCCCAGCTCTTCTGGATGATTCCACTTATTCGAAGGTGGTCCAAACCAAGATTTTATATTGGTGTTGGCGCCGCGGCCTTTGTAAGTTTAATCTGGATAATCACTAATTCTCCAGAGTCCATCTCTGGAGTGGAGGCACCATACGATGATCTGTCAATCATGATTGAAGGGCTGCAAGTGATATTCATTATGACTAGCGTGATGGTGCTACTAAGAGGAGGTCTTCTTTGGTCTAGAAAGGTCGAAGGCCCGCCCACTAAGGTCCTCATATTGGGGAGCGGTTTCGGTGGCGCAGCAGTTTTGAAAAACTTGCTAGAAGACTATAAGGACGATCGAACTGTCGAGATCACTCTGGTAAGTAGGGAAAACTTTATACTATTTACCCCTATGCTTGCTGAAGTAGCTTCTGGGCTTATAGATACAAGGCATATAGTCACCCCAGTTAGAGACTTCTGCAAGACCGCCGCGGTTTATCTGGCTGATGTCGAGGAGGTAAATCTTGAAGATAGACTCGTGACGGTCAGGCATAGGGTAGCAGAGAGTTCAGACTCCCAAAGCTTTCACAAATTTAAGCTAGAGTACGACTATCTTGTACTGGCGCTGGGAAGCGAAACAAATTATTTTGGCAACAAGGATATAGCGAGGCATACTTTTGCGATGAAGACTGTCGACGACGCTATTCTTTTGAGAAATCATGTGATAAACGTGCTTGAACAAGCTAATCTGGAGAACAGCAACAGAGACCTTAGGAGAAGTTTGATGACATTTGTGATAGTTGGTGGAGGATTTTCAGGAGTCGAAACAGCAGGAAGTCTGAACGACTTTGTAAAAGAAAGTATAAAGAGATATTACAAGAATCTCTCTATTTACGATGCGAGTATAATAGTTGTTAATTCTCATGATGCCATACTTCCGGAAGCGCCGGAAGAGCTAGGCAGATATGCCCTTGAAAAAATGAAGACCAAAGGAATCGAATTTATACTAAATATGCACGTCTCTGAAGTAACATCAACTGATGCAAAATTAAGTAATAATGTGAGAATCCCGTGTCGTACCGTGGTCTGGACTGCCGGAACATCTCCTTCTGAAGTAGTTGGGCATATCAATTGCGATTGCGATCGGCATGGGCGGATATTGACAAATAGCTATTTGGAGTTAAGCGGGCATCCTGAAGTGTACGCCCTTGGAGATTGTGCATCGGTCCCCGACCCATACACAGGGAAAGCTTATGCTCCACTTGCCCAGCATGCCATAAGACAGGGAGAAGTGGTAGCAGGAAATATTAGTTCCTCGTTGAGAGGGGTATCAGAGAAACGTGTGTTTGATTATAAGACTAAAGGAATTATGGCAGAGATAGGATCAAGAACAGGAGTTGCACTATTATTTGGCTTAAAAATACATGGGCTTTTGGCGTGGCTAATTTGGCGCACCTATTATTTAAGTAACCTTCCTACTTTGAGGAAAAAAATTCGTGTTATCTTAGATTGGACTATGGATGCGATAGTTAGTCCTGATATATCCATGATTAGAGGCCTTGAGCTAGCAGAAGAAGACAAGGAAGTTAATAGTAATAACGATGCTATCGACGACGCCAGACAATCCTAAAATCAAGGATCGGGAAGCTAGTATTTTAAGGCTAGACTAGCGGACTTAAGATAAACTCTGGTCCTATGCTAACGACTACGACTAAACCAGAACCCCTTGACGTCATAGACTAGGCAGATTGAGCTGTACTGTTGCTTGCCTCTCCCGTAGATGATCCGATCTCGACGCTTGCTATCATCCAAGGATGGAATATGCAGTGATACGCCATCTTGCCTGAGCCTGTAATGACAGCAGATCCGGATGAACCTGGAGCAATGGTGCCTGTATTAAAGAGCTTGCCTGAATCAGGGGAATTATTGCTTTGGCCTGATGTTGAGGTATGTGCTGCTATATCCTGATTCGTCCATGTAACCTTGGTTCCACTAGAGATGTTCGCAGTCAATGGTTTGTAGTATGCTTTGTTGAGCGAAGGCGCTTGAGCCGCAGCCCCATTAGGTATCGAGATAGAGGTGCTTGCGCCAGTACTTGCTCCTGTTGATGAAGGAGCGGAACCTGAGGAGGAAGGTTGTTGAGATGAAGTTCCTTGAGTGTTCTGACTTTGGTTCTGTGTTGCCACCATCGTGACATAAATTGATGCTATAGAAGCTATGGATAGAGTGATACCTATACCAAAGATAGCCTTTGCCAGCTGTGGGTTCAATTCATGTTATAATTTTTTTTAGAGTATTAAACCTTGACGTTTTCCGTTAGTTGGGTTCCTTTAGGAAGCCAAGCATGCTAGCATCAATGACTTCCAGATCTAATAGGAATAAATAGTAAGTTCATATTCTTCTATCCTCATCCTACTTGGGGTCGAGGTTGCTATGAAAGGTACTCCAACCTTATCTAATCCGCTAGCAGTATTATTCATTCGAACTTGATTCCTATGCTTCCTCTCTTATCCACCTAATTTAAGATGCTCCCTTTTCTGTAGACAAGGCTAATATTCGCATCAAGTTGAACCAAAACCAACAGGTAACACTTAACTTTTTAATGGCTGGTATACTGAAAACTGGGATATAGCGTCATACCACCATCAACAAAAAGTGTCGCCCCAGTGATATAGCTTGCTTTATCTGAGGCTAGGAACTCTACAGCGCTTGCCACTTCTTCTGGTCTACCGATTCTTCCCATAGGTATTTGCCTCAAAGTCTGCTCTCTTGCTGCTTCATTTACATCAAGCAGGATATTCATTGGAGTTTCTATTGCTCCTGGAGCAACTGCATTTGCTCTTATGTTAGATTTAGCCAACTCTGAAGCCATCGTTTTCGTCATCATTTCGACTCCAGCTTTAGAAGTAGCGTAGGGTACGTAGTGCGGCTTTGGTATCTGTTGATGAACGGATGATATGTTTATAATGCAGCCACCAGAGGGTTCCTGTTGTTTCTCCATATGTTTCACAGCTTCTCTGCTGCATATAAATGGTCCAGTGAGATCTACTGCTAGTATCTTTTGCCACAGATCCAATGTTGTTTCTTCCAACGATACGTCCTTCTCAACACCTGCGTTATTTACCAACACATCTATTCTTCTATAGTTCTTTACAGTTTCGTCGATTAATCTGATGCAGTCAGTCTCCCTGGAAATATCGGCTTCTACAACAATAGATCTACAACCTAAAGATCTTATTTCTTCAGATACTGCTTCTGCCTCTTGCATTTTCCTCGAATTAGTAACTACTGCTGAGTACTCACCGGACTTCGCAAATGCCATGGCTATGGCTTTTCCAATTCCCTTACTAGATCCTGTTACGACACCGACCTTTTTGTTCATAAGCTATGTTGATGTCAGCTAAGATATTAATTTTCATCGAAATATAGAAGATAAGTAACTGGTACGAAAATCAAAAGCCATCTACCTACCTACTATCTTCAGCAAGAACCTAACGACAGCGCAGAAGGACAAATGCAG
>CAYTQD010000043.1:0-12310 GCA_964439995.1 uncultured Nitrososphaeraceae archaeon | reverse complement strand
ATGATAACAAGGTTAGCCTAGGGGCTGATAGGTAATTATGAACGACATATTCTTGATATCTAAGTAAATCATTACTTCTGGTAAGAACACCTGCTCAACTAATATTTGAGAGCAACAACTAATATTTGGACTATTGGTGCGATAATAAAAAATATGTACATAAAAAGGCTGGAGGTTACAATTGAGTAGCAACTTGGTATGACATGATAGAGTCAAGAGATTTGAAACAACAAAAAAGCCTAACTGAATGGACTGACTAAAACAAGATTTATTCATTCCAAGAGTCATCTAGCATAGTTACAATTTATTTCCACATTCTTCACAAAAATTAGCGCCTCTCTCATTCTTGTGACCACATGAACACATTGAGACCAGTCTTGTTGATGTAGAAGCGGCAGCGCTGTTTGTTTGCGGAGATGTTGATATAAGGACAATGTCCCCGATCTTTGATATCTCCCTCCACGAGATCTCGACTATAGCTGGACTAGAAGTTTTAGTGCTGTCAGGACCCTTTTCACTCTTTTCATTTCCATTGAAATCAGTTCGGCTAATCTTGATGCTTATCTCCGTATTCCCACTCCACTTCGGCTTTCGTAACCCTATCTCTTGAACCTTTCCGATCAATAGTGCTTCGTTGTCATAAGCAGGCAAGCCAACAAGTGACTGAATAGGATGGAACATTTCATCCGCCTGAGATTCTATCGGTAGATCTCTTTCAGGTGGCTTAATTGAGGCAGTGTCGTCATATTGAGTCTTTCTATTAGTAGACTGTGCATCGAATGATTCTTGGGGTTTGTCCTTATTCGCATCACTTTCGGGTGGCTGCTTAAGTATCTGACCCATTTCGCTCCCACCAATCTTCTCAGCATCGCTGCTGGACTCCCCTTGCGAATAGGATGATGACTGGTCAAATTTTCGATATTGGGCGATAGTATTACTACATGTTGCACATCTGTATTCACCCTTTTCTGCCAGAATAACCCCCTCTCCCAAATCTTCGTTTGGATTTTCATACCTGACTGAGGGGGAGCCCTTGTAATCTTTCTCGCACTTGTTACAGAAATATTTTGAAAATCTTTCCTCTGGTAATCTACCTATTCCTGCAAGAAATAACTCAGGCCCGCCAAGATTACCTTTTTTCTGTTCTTCGTCTGTCACTTTGGCGTAAACAAATCCTCCAGAACCTCGTAGTTTCTTCTCGCGTAGCTCATCTTCTTCACTCATCATGTATATGGACTGGATTTAATTAGAAGTTATTTAAAATATTATGTGTCAGTTGAAATCTACAAACCAGTTGCTTCGTCTCGTATCATTGAATATATAAGGACACCTTTCAGCAGGCTGTGGATCTAGGACCTCTCCGTAGCCTACGATACTGTACTTGGCTTGCGAAATAACCCTTCCTACGTTCATAGGCGAATCTTGGCTATAGTTAACCAGTCGATTAGTTGCTATCGTCGCTAATCAAGCGTGATCTGTAGTTAGTGGGGTGTTGATTGATCGATTCTGAAGTCGTAGGTGTAGATATAATTATATTCGAGTAAAACTTAATGTAAGATATTCAAAAGATTGCGGTAGATTAGCCAAGGGAATGAACGAAAACTATTAGTTTCATATCTTCCGAGCCTTTTGTAGCAAAGTACTCAAAGTGAAAGAAAAAGAATTGACACAATTTCAAGAATTAGGAATAGATGTTGACATGACTAGAGCGCTAAAGGAAAACGGATACGATGTCCCTTTTCCTATCCAAAAAGAAGCTATACCACTGATGCTAAAAGGTATAGATGTCGTAGGACAAGCTCATACCGGTACAGGAAAGACGGCAGCATTTGCGCTTCCTATATTAACCAAGGTAAAGCGCAGAGGTCCAACTCAGGCTCTAATACTGGTACCTACACGAGAGCTAGCAGTACAAGTTACGGTTGAGATCAACAAGTTAGCAAAATATACTGGCATTAGAACAGTATCTATTTACGGTGGACAAAGCATTGGTATCCAACACGATCAAATAAGGAAGGGTGTGCAGATACTTGTTGCAACTCCTGGCAGGCTTATAGACCATATCAAGCAGGGCTCGATCGATTTAGAAAATGTAAGGTTTGTGGTGCTGGATGAGGCAGACAGGATGCTTGATATGGGGTTCATTGACGATATCAAATTTATTTTATTTTATGTTCATGAAAATAGACAGACATGCCTATTCTCTGCTACAATGCCACCAGAGATCTTAAGACTTGCTCAAGAATATATGAAAGACTTCGAGGAGGTAAGGTTAAACGAGGAGGAAATAAGTCTTGACACAATCGACCAATCCTATTTGATGGTGTATGAAAAGGAAAAATTCAAGCATTTATGTGACCTCATCAGAATGAGAGATAAAAAACAGACAATAGTCTTTGCCGCCACAAAGCAGCGAACGCACAGACTTGCCTCGGAATTGAAGCAAGAAGGATTCAGAGCAATAACAATACATGGGGATCTCTCTCAGAAACAAAGAGACTATGCAATGTATAGATTCAAGAGGGGTCAAGATGACATCCTCGTAGCAACAGATATCGCTGCACGAGGGATAGACGTTCCAGCCGTAGGTCATGTAATAAACTATGACATCCCAGAAGACCCGCTAATATATTTTCACAGAATCGGAAGGACAGCTAGAGCTGGTGCAACAGGTAAGGCTATATCTCTCGTTTCCCAAGACAGGATTGATGATTTTGGGAGGATCCTGAGGCAGACTAGACACCCTATTAGAAAGCTCAACGATGAGATGGGTATTGAAATTCCACTTACTCAACGGCGACGATATCCAAACTCCTTAACTAGCAGGTATCAAAGGGGTACTTATGCATATCACAGAGACTATAGAGGGGGTGGGACAGGCTATAGAAGATATCAGGGTAATAATTATCGAATCAGACGTGCCGGAGGATATTACAGACATGGTCATAACTGAGGTAGTTAATACACTTGGACTTATGTAGAAATCCCATCGGTTATGTGCCACTATAACTATAAACAGACTGGCCATTAGCCGCTAACGACTTCAATTGCACTTCGATATAAATAATTACACAATGGTCAACCCGTAGGTAACTATATATCTAAAAATGGCAGATATGAGTATATGCCATCAGTGAAGCATGAAGATTCCTTCGTTAAGATTGCAAGCCTGATTGGAGGAGAAGAATATCTGAAGGTTGCCCGCGCTCTTTTGAATACTGAAGATGCTACTGATGAGGAAATTGCTAGCGCTACTGGTTTGAGAATTAATATAATAAGAAAAGTTCTTTACGATATGTTCGGTAAGGCCCTCATAACCGGTATAAGGGTAAAAGACGAAAAAAAAGGTTGGTTCGTATACAGATGGCGTGCAAAACAAGATCAAGTAGATAACTTTATTGATAATCAAAAGAAAAAAATCCTTGACAGATTGCAGAAACGGTTGGAATATGAAGAGTCTTCAGAGTTCTATCACTGCGGAAATAAGGACTGCCCTCGTATCAAATTTGATACAGCTGTTGAGTTATTCTTCAAGTGTAACAATTGCAATGGACCGCTCAATATGGTGGATAATACCAGGGTTAAGGAAGCCTTGCGGTATAAAATTAATCAAATCAGTGAAGATATATCCTTAAACAGAACGTAAGAAATTGACCAATCATTTTTCGATACAATAACTCATAACTTATAATGTAATACTAACTCGCCCTCATCCTGAGTCAGGACTTTATTTAGTCGTAATTTTATGCCTTGTGAAATCTTTGGAAATCCTTCTCCTTCTACAAGCGTGGTCGCTTCCCTGCCACCGACTACATTTGGTGCAATTGTTACAAGCAAGTCATTTACAAGTCCTAATCTAAAAATAGACCAATTTATCTCACCACCTCCTTCGACAAGAATTTTTTCTATTCCCATCTTTTGGAGGATCAAAAATACTTTTCTGAGATTAACTGATCGAGTACCAGCACTAATTACTATTGCACCAGTCTTTCTTATTTTTCTTTTAGCTTCAACGTCGGCTAATTTTGTAACAGCTATTATTGTTCTTATTCTAGAGGCACTGCGCAGAATTTGTGAATTGAGAGGTATCCTGCCTTTACTATCTATTATTATTCTCGTTGGATGTTTTTTCCGCTTTCTGCCCAGTCTAACAGTCAATCTTGGATCATCTTCTAGCACAGTTGATACTCCAACAATAATCCCATCAACTGAAGCTCGTAGTTTATGGACTCTGATGAGATCTTCCTTTGAAGAAATCGCCGAATCTCCTTGCCATGTTGCAATTTTACCGTCGACCGTCATTGCCGCGTTAACCGTAACTTGCATTTAGAGTTATTACAATTCTGCGCCGTCTGTCATTCGTCCGTCAATCATCATACCTTTGATAGAATCTGAACCTGCCCTATTTACAATTGAAGCATAAGGATTGTGAATAGGATACAGATCAATGTGCTTTTTATCAATAAATAATAAGTCAGCTTGTCTACCCACTTCTATGCATCCGGAATTCAGTCCAAGAATCTGTGCAGCGTTTATCGTAGCCATTTTCAATATCTCTCTAGCGCTAATAAGACCAGTTTCTGTAGCCCTTGATGCCTTCCACACATAGTCCATTTCTCTAAACATATCAGGAGAATTCAGCATAACATTGTCAGTTCCTATAGCAATCTTAACCCCTCTTTCTAACATATGTTCAACTCTCGGAATTCCCGCTCCGAGCACTCCATTGGCCCTAGGGCATATGACCACACCTGTTCCTCTCTTTGTAACCAAGGAAATGTCTTCGTTAGTAGCATTAGTCATATGAACGATAAAGTCCGGATCTAGATGTTGCACTATTCTAGCCACCTCAGTCTTCCCTGTTACTGAAAATGAAAATTCAACAGACTCTTTAGATTCCGCCGCATGAATGGCTAGGAGTAACTTTCTATTCCTTTTTTCATTCATCATGTCATCAAGTACCTGTTTATACTGACGGAGTGACAAGTCAGTATTTTCGTTAGCACCGCTAAGTCCCAGTCCATTAGAGATGCTTAGAACTTTGGAAGCCTGCTGCAGAGCCTTTGGGGAAAGTTTAAGATGGGCTCTTCTCCGTGGTTCATGTTGCTCTTTCGTTTTCTGAAGGTCAAAGTAAAGTTCGATTCTACCAAGAACTATGCACTTGATAGGTAATGCAGACATCGCTTGGCCAAGTAAGGTTATTCCATCGGTCCCTCCTTCCCTAAAATCTGCAAATGCCACGATGCCTTTTTTCATCATGGATATAACAGAACTCCTCATAAGCATCTTCAAGTGGTCCGGCTTACTTTTTCCTAGAATAACTCTCTTTGCACCATAAACAGGATGGATTTTTGCGTTTATTCCTTCCGAATCTACCATCAGATCCTTTCCTAGAGAATCACCTATGTGGGTATGAGCATTAATAAAGCCAGGTATTATAAGAAGTCCTTCTGAATCAATGGCGTTACCACCATTGCCGTTACTCGAATAAAGCTTATCTGCAGGCCCAACTCTAGTTATTTTCCCATTTTTTCCAATCTCAATAAAACCCGAGTTAACATATCTCAAGTTTCTACCGAGTAGAAGGCTAGCATTTTTTATTATTCGACTCATCCTACCTCATAAACAGATTGGATCTTTCCTCTTCCCCTGAGATCTCTTATAGTGTCAAGTGCTTTGGTTGCATTTTTGGCTGCTATTCTACCCGTCCTTCCGGTACCAATTCCACAATTTAGCCTAATTCCCAAGGTGTAACCAACTGTATTAATTATAGTTTCTGCCTCCTCTTTCGTTGTATCATTTGACACCACCATGAAATTATCTCCACCTATAAAAAATGTCATACATCCCTTTTTGAGAAATTCTTCTGACAACAAAGAATATACCTTCACCATTAGACTCGTAATTTCATACGGAGTTAGTTCCAAACTTAATTTCCTTGAATCATTTACATCTATGTGCATTATTTGAACAAACTCTCCATTCAATGCCGGATAGTTAGTCGCAGTTTGTGATGATATTGATTTTGAGAAAGCAGCAGATGAGTTATGCGATGAGTATAATATAGGTTGACCGAAGATGGATGCAGCTGGAGTAAGAGCTTCCTGTAACTGCCTTGATTTATGAGCATTTGCATTGGCTTCAAATGGGGTGGTCCCTTTTCCAATTGTCATCGATAGTCTAAGATTTGTATACAAGCCAGCGAGGTGGTTGTATAAACTGACGTGCTCTAAGACCGAAAGACCATTGGATATGGCCATATATTCATCAAACCTATTTGCATAAACTAGACACTCTCTTTCTGAGAATACTCGTTGTACATCATAATAAATCCTCGATTGCAACATCTGCAGCCTTGCCTCTCTATCACTACCTAGGGTAAGTGTCCAGGGGCCATACCCCTCTAACCTAATTATCGTGATTTGAATTGTCAATCTTCTATGGTCACTGTCCTTTTGATATTAGAAACACTTTCTCTTCTTAACTTCCTGATTCTTTCGGTCATGCTAAGAGCCGCATTTACTGCACGTGTTGGTACGGTCTCTATTCTATCCCTTGCCTGCTCTATCGTCATGTTCGGGCCTGAAATTCCAAGTGATACAGGCTTTCCATATTTAAGTGACAAATCTGCAATCAATCTCGCGACGTTTTCTGCAACAATACTATCATGCCGTGTCTCACCTCTGACTATTGCCCCTAGAGTAATTACAGCATCCACATCCCTCCTCTTCAGTAGCTCTTCAATCATAAGCGGCATATCAAAAGAACCAGGTACGTAGCATACGTATCTTAGATCCATGTCGACTCTTCGTGTTTGGTTTATCGCAGTATTAAGCATCCGAAATGTAATCTCCCCATTGAATTCTGACACCACTATTGCTGCTTTAATTCTGCCCAATTCGAGAATTATGCCACCTTCGAATACGATCGTAATATTTGTTCGGCTTCCAGTAATACGATGCCTGACTCCTTTGCATAATCTTCAGCTTTATGCACCGATAGAGCCTTATGGGTAGTGGAATCCAACATTTCGCATATTACCACTGCCGGTACTAGTTTAGCTAAATGCATCAAATATATGGAAAGTTCTGTATGACCAATCCTTTCTGCAAGCAATGAGTTCGACGCGATAAGAATTGGTATATGACCAGGCGCTCTAAAACTCTTAGCAAATTCATCTACTCCTCCTGAGTCAATATTCCTACATACTTCGGCCATCCTTGAAATTGTTAGTGCCCTGTCAATATCGGTAATTCCTGTGAAGGTGTCACGGTGGTTGATTGATATTGAAAAGGAAGGAAAATCACCATAAGGCGATCTACTGCTAGCTATTCTTGAAAACATTGAATTAAGATGTGTCATGGATCTTAAGATATCGATCATGTACATAAGGCCAAGTCTGCTGGTAATTTCATTCGTAACAGCTAGACATATTAGTCCGCCTGCTTGGTTCCTCATTGACGCTATATGATGTGGTTTGACGTGTTCGGCTGCGATGACCATATCGACTTCATCTTCTCTTTTTTTATCATCATGAATCATGATGAAACTTCCATCTTTTAATTCATGAATGGCTTTTTCTATCGAATGCAACAAATATCTGCGATAAGAAATTAATTATATAGTTTACTAAATATCGAGAGTCTACCAATTTTTTGGTAGTTGCCTGGCAACATATTTGCCAAGAATGTCTGTCTCTAGGTTAACAAAGTCGCCTGCTAGTCTATACCCCAAGGTGGTATGAGTTAAAGTATGGGGGATTAGGGCAACAGATATTTCGTCAACCGTAGTGTCGACAACTGTAAGACTTACGCCGTCAATGGCAATTGATCCCTTCCGAACAATTGAATCCAGAAGCCCTATATCGCAAACCTTGATCCATACTATTGTTTCCGTCCTACGCTTCAGGATTTTGTCAATCGTTCCTATACCATCCACATGGCCAAGCACTAGATGGCCTTCCAGCCGATCTCCTATTCTCAAACTTCTCTCAATGTTTACCTTATCACCTACTTTCATTAGGTTTAGGCATGTGCGTTTGACGGTTTCGCCAATAAGATCGAAGTAGGCTTCATGACTACGTAATGTTGTAATAGTGAGACAAGCTCCGTTGGCACTTATGCTACTTCCCGTCTTTAAACCTCTACTTAGCTTGCCAAGGTCAATCTTTAGCCTAACTGACGCTGGTGCAGCTCTATAATTGATTCTAGACAAGTGAGTTACTACTCCTAATCCCTCGATTATCCCTGTAAACATTATCTGTCTCTTCTGTTCAACAACAGAATAAAAATTAACACGAGGGGGGAGCCTCGAGCAGTACGCCTCAGATGAGGATGAGCCTAACTTCAAGATCGAGCAGGTAGTTAACTAGACTTAAATGAGCATCTAAATAATATCTCCTCTCGGTTGATGTTATATACGAGGAAAAAATAAACTATAACTGTATATATTAAGCTACATGAAGAAATATATTGCAAGAGATATTGCAAGGGAAAGAATACGTCTTCTGATAGATCATGCTTTAAGTGAGGCATTAAACGATGAGATTCTTGCAAATAGTCAAGCAAGAGTCGCAAAGAAAATTGCAATGCGCATGCGTATAAGACTTCCCTATGATATTCGGCAACTCTATTGTAAAGGATGTAAGAAGTTCATCTTGCCGGGAATAAGCTCGAGGGTAAGGATAGGGAGGGCCCGGTTAAAAGCTATACGTATAACATGTCTAAAATGCGGCCATATATACCGCAAGGTTATATCAGACTAACCGCAGCATCTCGGTAATAGATGATATTAAAGTAAGGATTTATAGGGGAACGACAGACTACGTAATGATGGCGAAAGTGTATGATGTACCTGCTAACGATCTCATAGTTAGACTAACTGAACAATTAAAAAGAGAAAAGAAAATTGAGCCTCCAGATTGGTCTGCCTTTGTCAAAACTGGTGCTCATGTTGAAAAAATTCCACAAAATAAGGATTGGTGGTATACCCGATGTGCATCAATATTAAGAAAAGTCTATATCCACGGGCCAATAGGAGTTTCCGAACTAAGGAGCGAATATGGCGGCAAAAAACAGGCCGGTTACAGCCTTGCACACCATAGAGATGCAGGTGGAGCAATCATTCGCAAGGCTTTACAGCAGCTAGAAGGAGCGGGCTATATGATTAAAAAAGGTAAAGGAAGGCTAATATCTGATGACGGAATGAAAAAAGTCGATAAATTAGCGACAGAGATCCATAGAGAAATTATCAAAGCTTCCCCAGAGCTTCAAAAATATGCCTAAGATGTAACCGCAAGATGGAAAAAATGTCATTCCAACCTCAACAACCAAACGACGAAGAAGCCAAAAGACGTGAAGCTGAGGCTGCGGCTGCACGTCAACGTGCATTAATGGTTTTACTAGAACCTGAGGCTCGGCAGAGATTAATGAACGTCAGGATGGTCAAGCCCGAATTGGCTATGGCAGTTGAGAATTACTTGATAAATGCTGCCTCCACTGGCAGGCTAAATAGATCAATTACAGATGAAGAGCTAAAACAAATATTGCTTAGTATACAGCAACCCAGAAAGGACTTCAAGATAAATAGGCGCTGAGGTAACGCGCCGTATGCATTTCATATATCCCCTTATTATTGGTTTTCTCTATTATGATTTAGAAACTAAAGACTAGATGTAACACCATCTGAGTTAACTATATTAAGGCTAGATATTCTTTTGTCGTCATGAAGGCAGCAGTATTTAGAGAGTATAATAAAGATCCAGAACTCGTAGTTAAAATTGAAGACGTAGATACACCAAAATTGAAACCTGATGAAGTCATGATAAAGGTAGAATCTGCGGCATATAACTATAACGATTTGTGGGCAATTTGGGGAGAACCAGTTAAGACTCCATTGCCACATATTTCAGGCAGCGACGTGGCTGGGCCAGTTGTAGAAGTTGGAGAAGATGTTACAAAATTCAAGTTAGGAGATAGGGTCGTTTCACATTCTAATATGAGCTGTAGGGTGTGTAGTAAATGTACTGATGGAAGAGAGTTTGATTGTGATAGCCGACTAATATGGGGTTTTCAAACTGGTCCACTTTGGGGAGGATTCAGCCAATACACGCATCTGCCGGAAGTAAACGTCGCAAAGTTGCCTGATAACGTATCGTATAACGACGCCGCGGCTGTGTCGATGGTTGGTATGACTGCATGGCATATGTTAGTGGGAAGAGCGAAGATAAAACCGGGTCAAACGGTGCTTGTAATGGGCGGCACGAGCGGTGTAGGGATGGCAGGCATCCAGATCGCAAAATTATACAATTGTACTGTTATTGCAACAGCAGGCAATAAAGATAAAATGGATAAGTGTTTGGAAATAGGGGCTGATGAAGTGGTTAATCACAGAGAGGCAGATTGGTACAAGAAGGTCAGAGAAGCAACGAAGAAGCAAGGAGTTGACATCGTATTTGAGCATATCGGTAAGGCAGTTTTTCCACAGGAGGTTGGTCTCTTGAAAAATGGTGGAACGCTTGTAGCTACTGGTGCTACGACCGGTTACGATTCAACTATAGACCTGAGATATCTTTTCTTTAAAGGTACCAATCTACTGGGATCAACACAAGGAACTAAAGCGGAGCTAGAAGATGTGATATACTGGACTGGTAAGGGCAAAATAAAACCGTTAATCCATACCCTTCTTCCATTTAGTGATATGGTGAAGGGTCATACCATGATGGCAAAAGCTGAACAAATAGGAAAAATATTAACTACACCACAAAAAATCTAATCTATTTCCATGTCTAATTATTTTACATTACAGTTGTGAATGGTATGGCTTAAATAGGACATGTTTAGAAGTCTTATATTCGTTCCTAGCAATAGCAACCGATTTATCAATAAGGCCCAAACATTGAACGCGGATATTGTATGTTATGACTTGGAAGATTCTGTTCCCCTTACTCAAAAAGATATGGCAAGACAACTTATCAAATCAGCACTCTCATCTAGGACTACATATCAGGCAAGAAACGTCTATGCTAGGATAAACTCCTTTGATTCAGGTATGACATCTCACGATCTAAAGGCTGTTGTTCAAAAAGGTATTGATGGTATTGTTATCCCAAAAGTAAATAATGATGAAGAGGTGTATGAAATAGAGAGTATTTTATCTACTCTGGAGAAGGAAATAGGAATTCAGGAAAAGAGTATTAAGATAGCAGCATCTATTGAATCGGCCATGGGTGTGGTTAACAGTTATTCTATTGCCAAAGCAAGCGACAGAGTAAATCTATTGGTCTTTGGAATCTTCGACTTTCTATATGATATGCATTTAGATTATGAAGAGGGGTGGAACGAATTCGAGTGCATCTACGCCCGTTCAAAGATCCCAGTAGATGCCCGAGCTGCGGGAATAGATGCTATTGATGGCATCTGGCAAAAATTAGATGACAATGAAGGACTGAAAAGAGATGCTACTATTGCTAAGCGGTTAGGGTATTCAGGCAAAAGTCTGATCCATCCTGACCAAATAGAAACAGTGCACAACATCTTTGTTCCAAGCTCAAATGAAGTTGAATGGGCAAATAAAGTAGTTAAGGCTCTTGATGGGGCCCTGCAGAATGGAAGAGGAAAAGGAGCTGTTAGGCTCGAAGGTAAAATGATTGACGCAGTACATTACAAACAAGCAAAGTCAATTTTGGATCTCGTAGAAAAAAATTCTTGATCAATGCAAAAAGGTAAAGATGAATGGTGGTTGCGACTGAGGAATAGCATCCAGTATATATAGATGGGAGCAACGACAGACAGAAGATATATGGATATGGGATCAACGACAGTACGTAATGTAATAAAGATGAAACTTGAAACAATAAGTCTGTCTACTACTGTACAAGATGCCGCCAAAAGGATGCGCGACAAAAAGATAAGCTCGCTTGTGGTCCTCGAAAGACGAGGAGGGAGAAGTAGAAAGGACGTACCAATAGGAATAGTTACTGAACGTGATATAGTTAGAAAAGTCTGTTCGAAGGACATTGGTAGTGACAGTGTGACAATTCAGGAGATAATGTCTACACCCCTAATCACTACTGATGCTGATACTTCAGTTGAGCAAGCTGCAGATAAAATGATCCAAAATAAAGTTCGTCATTTATTGGTAGTAGATAGTGACATGTTACTTGGAATCATTACGCCAAGTGACTTTACGACCTATCTGAGAGAAAACTTGGATATGGATGAAGTGAATGCGAGGATACTAGATTCGTTAATGGAAGATAAGTAACTCAATGAGTGATACTTGCCCATAGGAAAGATTCGCTATGCAAGAT
>CAYTQD010000042.1:7219-12383 GCA_964439995.1 uncultured Nitrososphaeraceae archaeon | reverse complement strand
AACACCACCACCAGATGTTATGGAACCAACTATGATGGTAACACCACCGCCAATGGAACCGACTCCACCAGCAGATGAAGAAATACCACCAACACCACCAGCAGATGAAGAAATACCACCAACACCTCCAGCAGATGAACAACAACAAGACAATGGCGGCAATGGTGAAGACAACGGTGACGAAAACAACGGCGACGAAAACAACTAAGCACGACGATACAACTCTCCTTTTTTTATTGTTCACTGTCCCGTTCAGGGGGTGACAATTTGAAACTGACGATCCTTGACAGTATATGACAGCACCGTTATGGGGATTAAATTGAATCTTCTTGAATTTATTATAGTATTTATCGCGTCTGTAACATATTATTCATCTAAGTCAATTACAAAAGGTAACCTGCCCTCAGAATAAAATATTTTAGCTACCCTACTTTTTCTAGTAATAGTCAGAACGGGAATTAATTCGAATTTACCTTCGAGCATTAGCAGACAAATCAACAAAGATAATTTGAACGGGCTATAAGAGCGAAGCCTATCTAAAAGGATAAATCACACAACAGCCTTATTTTTTCGATGCATAACCTATCCGGAGGCTTGAAGTCGAAATTCATAGCATGTCTTTGTACAATCGTTATAGTTATCCATAGCTTGTCGGTGTACGCGCAGGTCTACGGACAAGAACTCTTTCAGCAACAACCTTTCGGGGAACAACCTTTCGGGGAACAACCTTTCGGGGAACAACCTTTCGGGGAACAACCTTTCGGGGATCAAGAGCAGGTTGTACAGCAAGGAATCGTTACGTCAGCGCTAGATCCACTACCAGGCCACGAGGCACATCAGAATGCGATTATTTTGAGCCTAAGAGAGGATAATGTTGTCTATTCAGGCATATTGACATTCACAGCCACAAAACCTGTAGACGTTCAGATCTTGCACCGAAATATGACCTCTGGTACGGAAGGACCTAGAATAGCAGAGGAATTTGGCGAACTGGGCATATTACAATTAGCAGGTGGAAACGATCTCATAACTGTTTCCAATATTGTACCTGACTATGCAAATGAAGATGGAACATCTTTTTCTGCTTCTGTTCCCTTCTCAGGGAATGCGTTGACTCTTCATAACATTGACGGTGAACCCTTTGCAGCGGCATATACTGTCCATGCAGAAGTAGTAGGACCTGCTACCAGAGCAGATAATATAGCTCCTGCACCGATATCCCCTGTTCAGCAGGAAGACGACCTAGAGGAGGAGAATAATGATAACTAAAAATAACTAACCAAATATTGCCGTAATCGTTACTTGGCTTTGATCATTGAATGAAATTGAGCTTCTACCAACGTTCATCAAATATACATTGCTATAATCGTCCACTTTGTCAGACCTGTCGGTCCACGGGTTCCTGCCGCTGATTTCTTCATCCAAGTCTACATGATAGAGAGCTTCACCATCGCGTATATCCTCTATCTTGGTAGGATTTATGATGACTGCATGTGTAATTGAGTTCCGAGAAGATTCCGCAACTACTACCTTGATGTCTCTAGTATCTGGGGGGGCATTAAATGCTATGTGACCATCAATAATTTGAAACGGTTCTAAGGCTGCAAGAATTCTGACGCCTCCTGGTGAGAAGCTACCCTTACCTAGCCTCACCGTCTCTACATCTATATCTGGATCCCCGTGGGTTGGAAGAGATCCATATGCATCTATAAAATTGATGATCTGAGTAGTAGCTAATATTGCTGCTAGAATTGTGATAGTACCTAAACGATGCCGAATCAGATAGCTTAGCGGCATAGGTTTTGTTACCAAGTATCTATTTTTATCGATGCTGAGCACAACTCCTTATCCTCTTCCTCATATAAATATAGTTCTCTTGCTCGTTTCCTCGACATGAATATTGAGCCTGTCCCTCCTAATGTTGGCTCTGTGCTGATAGAGGTTAACTGATTATTGCAACAACGGATGGAAATGCTTATTACAACATAGATGCTTACTCTTAGTTTACATGGCAGCAGGAAAATCAGAATTGGAAACATTTTCAGCTTTTATCGCCCTCACTTTAGGATTCGTAGCTCTTGCCCACACTCCATCTCCAAATCTAGTCCAGGAGGCGTTTGGCCAGCAGAGTTTTATTGCTGCGAATATGACTGCATCAAATGAAGTGCAGCCTGTTAACAGTACCTCCTCTGGCTCTACTTTGTTTGTCGATAACCAAACGTTCATAGGATATGACATTTCTGTGTCAGACCTCTACAATGTAACTGCAGCCCATATACATCAGGGGAGCACCGGTCGGGACGGGCCTATCGTAGTGACATTATATAATACAACAGATCCATCACCTGGTCTATTTGGCGGATTTTCTGGAAATATAACCGCATCTTCTCTTGAAGGACCCCTAGAAGGTCAGGCGTTATCCGATCTTGTTGACCTGATGAGCAGCGGACAGGCGTATGTCAACATCCATACTATAAAATATGAAAATGGGGAAATTCGAGATCAAATTACAGAGGGAGCAGGAAACGTAACAACTATAACATGACAGGTAGAATGTAATAGAATCTAATAGAATTCCCACATATTTTTGCTTCACTATTCTAAAAAGGCGTAGGAGGCTACTTTTTATATCTAGAGAATCCAAAATATAGGTAGATAAAAAATGGGTACCCAGATGAGCAATGCTAGACGTGGAATTGTAACTGATGAAATGAAACAAGTTGCTAAAGATGAGGAAGTCAGTTTGGACTCACTCATGCAGGGAGTAGCAAGAGGATCTACTATCATTCCTAAAAATATTGCAAGAAAACAAAGGATCAAGGTTGTAGGCATAGGTCAGGGTCTGAAGACTAAGGTTAATGTGAATATTGGGACTTCTACACTATACCAGAATCTAGAAGAGGAAATCTCCAAAGCAAGAGTAGCAGTGAGGTATGGAGCAGATACAATAATGGATTTGTCTGACGGCGGTGATATCATTGATACTAGGCAGAAACTACTTGAGGCTGCGCCGATAACTTTTGGAACTGTTCCGGTCTACCAAGCCTATGCTTATGGAGTTGAAAAGCATAAGGACCCGTTATCTATCACCTCTGATGATTTTCTAGATGCCTTTGAGAAAAATGTAAAAGATGGAGTAGATTACACCACAATACACTCTGGAATAACAAAAGAACTGGCCAAGCGTATCCTTGATGTGCAAAGGTATGGGGGCATTGTATCGAAGGGTGGTACTATAACTGCAGCATGGATACTAAAATATGACAAAGAAAATCCTTACTATGAGTACTTTGATTACATGTGTGAAATTGCAAGGAAATATGATGTCACTTTTAGTTTGGGTGACGCTTTACGCCCTGGCTCGATCCTCGACTCGCATGACGAGCTACAAGTTTCTGAAATGATAAACGTCTCACGATTGGCCAAAAAAGCTGCAGAAAAAGACGTACAGGTAATGATCGAGGGTCCAGGACACGTCCCGTTGAATGAAGTGGCTGCTAATGTCAGACTTGCAAAGTCTCTTATCGGGGATGTTCCCTACTACGTATTGGGTCCGCTAGTAACAGATGTGGCAGCAGGTTATGACCATATTGCTAGTGCTATAGGCGCTGCCGTATCTGCCGCGGAAGGTGTTGATTTATTGTGTTATCTTACACCTGCAGAACATCTGGGGCTTCCTACTGCTGAGGAGGTCAAGGAAGGACTAATCGCATATAGAATTGCGGCACATGCTGGTGATCTTGTAAAAATTAGGGAAAAGGCCATCAGATGGGACAGAGAAATTACTGAAGCGAGACGAACCTTGAACTGGGATAAGCAAGTATCTTTGGCGATCAACCCTGAAGAGGCTGAGAGGATTAGGAACAGAAGGCACGGGCAGATACACTCCAATAATGCCCCTTGCACTATGTGCGGAGGAGCATGTGTTTACATAATGTTGCCACAGCAGAGAATGTATAAGAAGAATGCTGACATGGAGATCCAGGGACCTGATAGAACCTCTGTTGTAGCCTCCTAGAAATCAGAACTTGGGAAGAGTAGGAATTTACCTCTGATATCCAAACCTTAGAGGAGACGACCTGAGTTTCTAGTATACCAGTAACAGCGTGATGTTTAAAATACGACAGACATTAGAAAGGAACGGACCGGTCCATAATCGCTCACCCTATATCGAAACACCCCATAGGTTGCTTGTGTAAACCATAAGAATTCTCTTAATTCATTCACATCTAATTTTATGATCTTTTCAGGATGATGCCCGTCTTTTTTTATCGCACGAATAACCCAGTGGTCTTCCATATTCATGTTATTACTCCAACCCCGATTTATTAGAGGCCCTAGATCAATGAAGTCTGCAGGTTTTTTCCATATCCTGTTGATCTCGCCTATTGGAAGTGTAGTGTTACGATACTGTGTCAGAAAGTCATTGTCAAGTTCTTTAGCATCCAAGTCTGCTCCATCCCGGGTTCCATTGATGCCTATACGCAGATTGACAATATTTGTTAACATAGAAATTAGATCGCCGTGTATGCGTTTCATTAGATCCCCCTTGTTTTGCTGTTGATCTAACGCCGCTATCGCCTTTGGCATACAACAATGCTCTACCAGTTCTTTCGACAGGGCTTCCATTTGTATAGACCCAAATACTGGCTCACACATATTACCTTCTAAACATCTATTACAAAACCGAACCCGGTATCCAGTGGGTAACCTGTAGCTCGCTATGATGTTGCTAATTTGAAACATGTTTGATGGGAGTAATGATGCTATCGATTGTTGTGACGTACTGGGTAAAAGCTTCCTTACCAATTCTTGGAGTTCGGCCAACGGACGGAGCAGCTCTATGGAGTTGCGTATAGTTTTCTGAAGCTCGGCAAATGGACCTCTGTTTATAGCTCCGTTCTCTTTACGGTTTACATTTTGATTTGTAGTATCACGATAGCCCTGATTATTGAGTCCATGATAAAAGTAGTTTCCCATTTCACCCGAACTTGGAACGGGTTGCCCCAAATTGACAGAACCAGCAGAGTTTGAAGTGGTTTCTACAGGATAGCCTACTCCGTCGTGCACCCTCTTAATGTGAACCTCTAAGTTCCAGTGTCTTGACGAGGTTTGAAGACAATGAGGGCATTGCCAGCGTTTATCCCTTTTTCTGCTCATTCCT
>CAYTQD010000042.1:0-7119 GCA_964439995.1 uncultured Nitrososphaeraceae archaeon | reverse complement strand
ATGTTTAGAATATTATAAAAAGGACAAGCCTGTGGACCCATCTACTACTCTCGTTTATATTACTACTCTGCCACCATCACCCACGTCCTTTTCTATGTCATCGTGGTCCCCTACGTGTTTCATTTCAACTGAATTTACTTCCTCCCCTACATGATATTCTTCGGGAAGGTCACCGGCTCACCAATATCGTCAGGGTCTTAAGCCTTAGGTGCGTTTTCGTCTATACCTCCAGACCCTTTGTTTATCACACCTGGCGCAAGGAATTTTGCGCTTTTGTCGGAGGCTGCTAATGCACTTCGACTGCTTATTGCTGTCGCTACTACTCCTATCATGGGTAAACTTGCTTGGCAAGCTAGCTTCTGTATTCACTAACAGGATGATATGCATAGGTGGAGGCTTCTCCTCTACCTGTCTATAAGGACCGCCGGTTTTATGAGACCCTATTTTTCTTGTCTACCTTGATCGCGCCGGCCTGTATAGTTTCAAGAGTTCTGAGCTCCTCGGCTCCAGAACCACCACCATTACCATTGGTTGGAAACTAGAGTTGAATTTGCGATCTGGGCTACAGTGTTTTTGTTTTAACTCTTGTAGCATTGCAAGGACTAGCTAGTGGTTTTGTTAGAGGAAACCGATGTCTTATCAGTTCCATCGTCTTCTTCACTTGTCAAACTACTCTCTTCTGAATCCTTGGGGTTCGTGATGTATCTTCTTGCCATCATAAATAGAACTGCTCCAAATAGGATTAGTACTATTGCTAAGCCCTGTGCTCCACCATTTGGTACCGTCATAAGATATATTGCAGCAAATATTATGCAAATCGAAGCTTGAGAAGCATATTTTATAGGCTCACTAAGGGATATCTTCTTAGCAATCAGGCCAACAACGAAAATAGTTATCGTTGGGTATATCGTAAGTAGAACAAATTGATCAATGTCGATTCCATTGTGGGACAATATGTAGGCCTCAGTAAAAATCTATTGTACATATAGTTATTTTTACCTTACCACATGAACAAACCTTTTTCATGCTACTTGGTTAAAAGAGTGATACACTATATTAAATCAATTTCAATAGCCTCTCCGCTGCTTACCAAAGACCTCGCATTTTCAAGCGGTAACTTGGCAACATCCTCTCTATGAAACGGACCATACTTGTTCATATCTATCCCGATAAATTGTTCCATAGGTTTGAGGAATCTGACAAATACCTGTCTAGACCTAACCTCGTTAGAAATTGATTCTAAAATTTTAGGTCTTCCATTGAGAGCAGCTGTTAGTACGTAATCCTTTCTCTTACTAGAAGCCTGTTCAGCATCCAAAATATATTTTTCCTCATCAGTTAATCTTG
Organism: uncultured Nitrososphaeraceae archaeon; assembly: GCA_964439995.1. GTDB lineage: Archaea > Thermoproteota > Nitrososphaeria > Nitrososphaerales > Nitrososphaeraceae > TH5893. Next base: position 5,772 of record CAYTQD010000042.1, on the reverse strand, counting down.
AATAGTCAGTAATTTGGAAATCATCATTCGAGGAGGACGCAGATTGGCCAATCTGTGTCGATTGTTGCTGTTCAATAATTTTTTGTAAACGCCTCTCAAGCAATAACCTTGTTGCTTGAGATATTAGTTCTACCATCCTGTCCCTCAGGACAGCCTCTAATCCTTCATATACTTGGCCTTTTAGCCTCGATAGCGTAATAGCGATATTCTGGTAAGTATCTAAAGGGACAGACTGTAGGGTGGGAAGCTGAATTTCTCTTAAAAGCAAACTGTAAACGTCCTTGATCGTTTTCTGGCTGTTCTGACTATTGCTATTTCTAATCATGTTCTCCCTATGCCTGCTTATCAGTGCCTCTTATTATCATATGATTTAACACATTAACTAAAACTTTACTCGACGAAATGCAAAATGAGGCTCCAAAATTAGAGGCTCTAATATGGGCTATCAAGGTTTTAAAAACTTAATTAAAGGCAGATGACGTTTACATAGGGATATTCTAGTTGCCCTATAAGATAGCCGATGGCAGGATAGAACCACTTAGATATACTGCAAGTGATGTGATGCACAGATTATTTGAGGACAATATAAAATTCTTAGATTTGCAGTTCACTGGACTTATGGGGGGCTTGCACCATACCACTATTTCAGCGAATATGCTCCGTACAGAGGATTTTGAAGACGGACTTCCGAAGCTAGATGGGTCTTCAATAAGAGGTTTTACTTCGATTCATGAATCAGATTTGATTATTAGACCTGATCCTTCTACGTATGCCACTATTCCGTGGATTGAATCGGACAATACTGCTAGATTAATATGCGATGTTCTGAGCGGAGGTTCAAAAAAGAAACCCTTTCCTCGTGATCCGCGTGGAATAGCTAGGCGGGCAGAAGATTTTGTTCGCAAGACAGGATATGATGTTACCTATTGGGGACCAGAAGTGGAATTTTTTGTATTCGACAAATTAGATGTAAATACCATGAATCCATACCAAAGTCAGAGTTATAATGTAGCTTCTACGGAAGCCCCATGGTCAGTAGATGGGGTTGGTTACCACTTAAGGCTTAAGCAAGGGTACCTATTTAGCTCACCATCTGACACATTAATGGATTACCGGAATAAATGCGTAGACATATTGAGTAATAATTTTGGGATAGTCTGTGATGCTCACCATCACGAGGTAGCCACCGCCGGGCAGTGCGAGATTGATATAAGGTATGATGATTTGGTTAATGCAGCGGATGGAGTACAAAGTTATAAACACATTGTAAAAAATATTGCTGCGAAACATAACATGATAGCTACAATGATGCCCAAGCCTATAGCACTTGACAATGGCTCAGGGATGCATGTTAATATCAGCTTATGGAACAACGGCAAGAACCTGTTCTTTGACAAGAACGATGAATACGCCGAAATCTCTGAACTAGCCAGGTGTTTTGCAGGTGGTATAGTAGAGCATGCCGAGGCTCTGGCTGCGGTAGTCGCTCCTACTACTAATTCATACAGGAGGCTGGTACCTGGCTATGAGGCCCCCGTATACGTAGCTTGGAGCACTGGCAATAGGTCTGCTATTATTCGAATCCCAGGGCACTATCGGGGAGAGAAATTTTCTAATTTAAAGAGGATCGAATTTCGTGCCCCAGATCCTTCATGCAATCCTTATTTGGCATTCTCTGCTATAGTCGCTGCTGGCCTAGATGGGATAAGGAAAAGGACACCGATAGGGGATCCCATCGATGAAGATATTTTTAAGATGAGTCCCCAGAGAAGAAGAGAACTTGGGATAACGCAATTGCCGGCAAGTCTGCGAGAGGCATGTGAAGCGCTGGAAACTGACAGAAATTTCTTAAAGCCGATTTTTAGCGATGACGTGCTAGATAATCTAATCGAGCAGGAACTTAATGATCATAATGAGGTTATTGTTAGGCCACACCCTCATGAATTCTCTATGTATTTGAACGTATAGCTCAATTGTGGAATATGCTTGCTTACTAAGATACTATTGTAGTTCTGTTCCAATTGTCGTCGCTTATGCCAGTGATCAAGACATATGAATATAAACGGACCAAAGATGACTGTCTATTCCCTAGGCCAATTGCAGATGACGCTATGGGATAAATTGATTAGAAACATGTTTTGAGTAACTAGTATCATATGGCTGAACACGGAGAATTTAATCCAGAATCAGAACAGTGGTTTTGCAGCTACTGGATGAGCAAGGAGGTCTGGCTAGATATACATCATTATTCCCCTCCCCATGCTGGAGATAATGCAAAAAGCTTCTCAAGTGGGAATAAATCTAGGCGGGAAACATAGCTACTGCATCTACTTTGATTGCCTAGCTACAGATGAGAGTACCATAAGAAAGTCAAAAACCATCTCGTACTGATATTTTTATCTGTATGCTTCTTAGTACTAAGGCAATCATATCCTATAATATATTTTCTCTTCTTTACTGCTCTGAATATCCTATGACCGTAGATCTACCACAACAAAACTTCTTTGAAGAAGTATGTCTCAACGTTATAGCTGCGGATAAAAAAATAAAGTTTGCCGGCATAGTAGATTCGAAGGGTAAGCTGTTTTTTGGTAAACATCGGCCAAGTTATAATAACAAGGAAAGGAGTTTCGTGGTAGAACCCAGCTCCTTCTATTTTCAATACTTGATTCCAGCAATTCACAAAAGCGGGAAGGCACCAACCCGAAATATAAGGACAAAAAATGCAAAGATCAAGTCAGACCGGAAAATCCGTTTCGGACTCGTAAATTTCTGCAATGGTTCGATAAGGCTCATAGTTATACCTCTAGATGAAGAAAACGTCAATAAAAGATATCTGTGCATTTATGTCCTTAAATGAATCAATGGACAATGATACAAATAGATGTAGATTTAGAAATCGATTCGCATTAACTAGCACATGATATTTACATCATTGTTTCTAACCAGCCTTGGCAAGATCTTTGGTTCATATTTCAGTTTTTAGGTATTCTTTCATTTTTTTATTTTATTTGTAAATGAAGATCGAGGAAAGGGAGAATGTTGATTTCCTTTTACACCTTGTCAGAAAAGAAGCTATGCCAAGTCTTGCTCGACTTCATTACCGCAACCCCCAACTTACCTTTTTGTAAGCCTTTATTTTTATGAATGGGGCTTCTCCCTCTTTCCAAGGATCCCTTCGTACCCAATCAAATTTTTTGTAGAACTTTTGGTATAGATCCCTAAATTCCTCACCTTTGTCGATAATATCTATAGTTCCCTGTATTATTACTGCTTTATTATCGACTGATGAATTGTAAGCATCAACAGCCGCGGCGATTCGATTGTTGGATTTGATATTCTTATATTTCCGGGTGTCATAATCTGTGGCGAAAAACAAACAGTTTCTCTCGTAAATATATGCTACAGGTGCTACGTGCGGTATGTCATCGTGAGATGTTGAAGCCATGCATACTTCATGCTCTAATAGAAATTCTTCTTCTTCCTTTGTAAATTTGATCGGTCTGTTCTTCTTACCCATCATAGTTTCAATAAAATGAATATCTTATATATTTGGATGATACGTCACCTTCAACACGGTATTTCCACTCTCAGATGGAGTATAGTTGAGGTATAGTGTGAACGTAGTAATATCCATAAGTAATAACGCGGAAGCTGGTAGGGATATAATGAATCAGCAGATTCTAGACGCATGCGGTCTTAAAGACTTGCATATATTTCTTATAGTAACCTCGGTTACCCCTGCAGCCTCAGCAAGACCTTTTTGTCTTATCTGATCGTCATCTTTAGTAGCGATGCTAGCCAAGTATAAAATTGAAGCCGCAAATGCCATAGGATTCTTTCCTGCTGATAATACTGTCTCCTCCTCGGCTATAGCATTCATTAGTCTTATCGCCTGTCGTTTAGTCTTGTCGCTAAGCCCTACCCGATTAGCGATCCTAACTATGCATGTCATAGGATCTATTACAGGAATTTTGATATCAAGCTTAAATACTAACATTCTGTAATTCCTGGCTATGTCCTTACGTTTGATATTGCTAATTGTGGCTATCTCTTTTAACGTTCTGGGCGCTCCCATGTCCCGGCATGCAAAGTACATAGCTGCCGCGAGTACTCCTGAAATTGTCTTTCCGCGTGGCAACTGCCTTTCGTACGCCTTTCTATATATGTAAGCCGTTTTCTCAACTATAGCGTACGAAAGGCCGAGTTTATCTTTTAGTGTGTCTAAATGCCGGAAGGCTTGTCTAAGATTTCTGTCTTCTGAGCTATGAACTTGTATTCGTGAGTCCCAGGTTCTGAGTCTATCTATCGTGGACCGCACCGATACATCCAAGATCTGTCCTCCGGCATCCCTGTTGGTTCTACCTATTACCGTTGATAAGCCCATGTCGTGAACAGCTAGTGAGGCAGGAGACCCAGTTCTGGCTTTATCCTTCCTTTCGTCTACCGTGTATGCACGCCATTCTGGCCCTGTGGCATGAGTCTTATCTGTAATGACCATTCCACAATTACTACATATTATTTCACCTGATTCGGGGTCGGTGATGACGCCGTCAGCCTTTAGACATAAATGACACGTTAAAGGGGGGGCAATGGGTTGCATTATTACAGAAAACTTCCTATTACTCTTCTATAGGAGTATAATGTCCTTATAAAGGGTTCGTGCGAATAACGAAAACCTTCGCAGTTCGATCGAACAGATTAGAACCAAGGTATCGATCTCAGAACGATAGAACCCTATCTAAACGAATCACCAACAACGTTCGTAATTCGTTTAAGGAATAGATTCTCAGGATCGGTACTAAACTCTTCATAGTTCAACGCTTATCAGAGAGGTGCCATGGTCTTCATCGAATCCATCGTCTACGGGTTTTACCGGGAAAGTCATATTTAAACCAAATATGTTAACTTCGCTTCTTCTTGTTCCGTTCGAACACTGGTCAGGGCTACAGTTGAATGAGTAGTAGTACAGAAACGCTACAAATCATCTATGGGATATTTGGAAAGACAGGAAGTACACTCATAGATCTCTTTTCCTACCGGACCTGAAACATTAAATCTGACAATTGTGGTGCACTTCGGACACTTGCCTTGTGTTGTACGAGTCTTTCTTTGGGGCTTTATTATTTTTCTTCTTCTTCCACCCATTATTATCTGTACTATGGCTTAGCCGCACAGTTTTATAAATTTCCCCGTCCAGCCCCTGAGGTATGACATTGTGTCCAGCCATCATAGTGGGAAGTCTGCTGACGAACAGACACGAGATTGGATCCTAAAACTTTTTGAATCATTTTCCTTATATGTCTATGATGTTCGCAAAGGTAAGATGTAAACTCTGCAACAAAACTGTTAGGTTTGCCTTACGGCATTTGAAGGAGGAACACCCAGAAATATTGACTGATCCTGATGTAGTGAGACTGAGCATGTCAAGGGTTATGAAAAAATATTTTATTGCATAGGCTTGGTAAGTTTTATAAGGATCATTTTGGAAAAAGACGAGCTGCCTCTATATTCTTTTTATCTGATATCCTTATACAAAAAGAAATATTTCCACTCAACTCGCCACACACTTGGCATCTATTTTTAGACTCGCCTGTTACATATGATAAGTCATAGCCGTAAGCTTCTCCCACCACACATTTGTTATAACTATTAATTTCAGAATAGAATTTCCATAGAAATTCATCTGATTCTATCTCCTCATCCGGTAGCATGTTCAATCTCTCAGACCAATGGGGTACAATTTTTTTAAATTCAGAGTGAGTCTTCTCA
>CAYTQD010000041.1:0-12508 GCA_964439995.1 uncultured Nitrososphaeraceae archaeon | reverse complement strand
CTATCCCGCAATAGATTACATATAGATGCCATTTATCGATAGGATTTGCTATCGACAATCTGATTTTTTTTCTTGAACCCTCTTCAAGTCTTTCACTCATAGAGTATAGATATTCTAGGTTGCGCATTTACTTTGATGAGTATCGATGCCAAGCTATATTATGTGGATATTAGGTTACACTTTGTATATGATTAAGCGTCAGTCTCTATGATAAATATAGATGCAGATTGATTTTTTTTGTTGCACTGGTATTAATAAAAAATCTTTATAATCAAGATGAGGGGAACACTATAAATCGTAGGTTCTCATTATAAATCACGATTTTTAATATATTTCATAGTCAAAGTTTGTAAAAGTAAATGTAGCATTGTTCCCCTTCTAATCCTGTATTGATATGAAAAAACTCATTTGCTCTAATAAAGTTGGGGGGAAAAAGGAAGTAGGTGTAAAAACTATTTTAATCGAAAAGCACGTCCTATTTTATCTAGCAGCAGCCACCACACTGATAGCAGGGGTGTTGCATCTAGCGATGATTGGGCCTTCATTGAAGCCGATTAATTTTCCCATGGAGTTGCTCCTATATACTGATGGGTTATTCCTTCTATCTGGAATAGCTCAGATCTTCTGGGCGTTACCAATGGCCTTAAGATGGAATAGACGTTGGTTTTATGCAGGTCTAATAGGGACTATTGCACTAACTTCACTAATAGTTATAACTAGATTTCCAAACGAACTAACAGGTGTTGCATTACAAGATACAAATCCCATGGCTTTGTTAACCGAAGTAATGCAGACAACATACATTGTCACAACATTAACCATAATTCTGAACAATAAAGGATTGATATATGGTAAAAGGGAGGTGATTATAATTAGATGATATCTATAAAACCTCGACACGAAGAAGAAAAGAAGTTATTAGATAAAGAACACGTACGCAGATTAAATACAGACACAGTAAATTTAGTAATTCTTACTAGCTGCATTGGAGTTGTCACTGCTATTATGGTTTCCTTAATTCCTGGATTTACTCCACCCTCATCTTCTACAGAAACATCATTATCAGCCACAGACCTTGGAAGTGTAACAGGTTTTGTAATGAGCACAGATGATGTGCCCATAGAAGGTGCCTCCGTAATCATTCACAAGCATATGGGGCTGATATATTCTGCAGACAAGAATGCAGGTTATATTGGTTACGTACTCACTGAATCTGACGGTTCATATTCCTTTGATGATCTTCCCCCAGGGGTATACAGGTTTGTGGTCACATATCCAGACAAAGTTGTTCAAATAATAGATAATTATGCAGTATGGCCAGGATCGAGTTCTTCGTTTGTCTTTGCAGCGGAATGAGCGGCAATACTAATCAGTTGATCAATTATTTTTTCTTATTTTATATTATTAGACTATTAGTGTGAGGATGATAAGGATGAAGGCAAATGAACTCTGCATTTACCTTTGCAATCATGTCATAAGTACTAGCTAGCCTAGTGACATCAACTCCATCCGATTCGTTTGGATTATCTACTGATTGATCTTCATAGTTAAGTTCACAGATAATTAGAACGTAGGATGGTAAGAAATTACCTAGATATAGTATAGCTCAACCCACTTACCAGCAAGGTTCAAATCCCACTTGCCCCAGAGTGATATCTGTTATCTAATCGGATTCACTTGAATAAAAAAGAGAAAGAAAGTAGATGCGGTTTGAAGGTAAGGAATCAGAACAATAACTAGTAGAGGAATCTGATGCATATTCGTTCTTTGTATATTCGATAAGGCCACAAGTTACAATGGATTATTATCTCAGACTACTACGAACCTTTTTAATCACATCAATTTACCAACAACGTCAAACATCAAAAGAAAATGAGAGGACGCTTAACAAGTAAGGAACAGTGCACATGATGATTTGTTATATGCGTTTAGACAAGTTGAGCTATCTATTCTTCAGTAGCATCTTAAGTTAGTTGTGGTGGTTGTTGTAGTAGTGGACTATCTTGTTGTTTGTTATCTTCATCATTGTCTTTTTCTGCCGGTCGATATCCCTTTTTTGGTAATAGTAAATAAATTAACTTATGTGAAAAAAGTGGCCTTAGATCTTTACACGTGATGCAGCCCTCGGTACCGTTCGTGGATTTCACTAAAATTAATCCCAGCGGCTCTTGTTAGACCTAATATTAGAAACAGACGGCAGCAAACCACCCTGTGCTTCTCTTCTTGTATTCTCTCTACTGTGTTAAAGACTGTATTTCAAAACAGGAAGCGATAGAATTCTCGTATATGGATGAATAAATAATAATTTCCTCCCCACTTCTGGGATGGCCTTTTATGGTAGTCTATTGTTTCTAATTATTAGCTTTATAGAACCGATATTACTTCGGACAGCATAGTTTGTTCCAAATGCAAACAATATCCATCGATTCAAATAACTTTTGTGTTCCTGATTGTAAATCCTGAGCCTTTGATTGACTCTGTGTTGATGATTTATCTATTATTGCTTTTTCATGTCTAGCTAATTTATAGGCCGTGACCAAACCTGTAGGCTAGGTTCCACCAAAGAAATTCAGTGTTAAATTCTGTACCGGGTCGCTGCGTTAGGACAATTTGAACTCCCATGTCTTGGTTACCGTCCTCCCTGTCCGATCTATTTCATTCTTGAATATACCTACGAGATTGTTGAGAAATGCTAGTCTGCCTGTTGATTCTGTCTCTAAGAATAAAACACCATTGCTCCTTAGCTCTCCATTTGAAGAATATCTCCCCAGTCCCTGAAAGGTATACGTAGCGATTTCTGCATTTTCTGCAGTTAGAATCCCGCAACCTTTCGAAAAAACTGTTGTGTCTGATCTAATTGTGGACAAAAAGGTTGCTGTATCAGTGGCATTAAGACCATTTATACTTCCGCTAGATGTTAATGAAATTTCGAGATCCAAAGTTCCACCGATATTTACTACTCTTTTCTGGGTTATTTTGCCTCGTTCATAGAAGAATGGTTTTCCCAATGTTAGATTGGAATCTTGATAAAGATCCGATCCCACTTCACTCATATCTTTTGAAAATGATTCATTAGATGGCATTGTCGAAACATGAGCTTCTCCTTGTATATAGGATTTAAAGAAAGATGTTATTGGAAACCAATTCTATTATGCAAGTCCAAATCGGACCAACAGTTAGAATCGTGTTCACTTACTCAGTTTCTGCTGTCATGCTTCGCCTTTGAAAGAAGTAACTGACTTTACTTACCAGCAAGGTTCAGCTTAATCCTACTATAATAGATTCAAAAGGAGGAGTTCAGTTTATGAATCCCAACGCAAACTATTCTATTACTGGTGATGTTGCTCCCTGCAGCTATGATTATCTATTTGGTTATTCTGCACAGGATCATCTTCTTGTTAGAGCCAGTATTCCACCGATTATTCCAAGTATAGGCCCGATAAAGAAACCACTCATGCCTAATAAGCCAACTACAGATGTAACTAGTATTGCTACTCCCCATTTGCTTGGCCATGACTTTTCCTAGATGTTGGCGATCCAAACTGAACTCCATGGTATTAGCAATCTTGCATACTAGCTTTGATTGCACGCTTCGCGGCTTCGACTGCAACTACATCTGGTACATTGGTCGTAATTACGGCTCTGATTCTCTGTCATACTTTATGGCTGTTAAATTTCGGATTCAGTACATGGTACTTTCATGGAAACAGAAGTAGAAATGTATATCTTGCATCTGGTGAGTGATTATCCTTATAGACTTTCTTCATAGCTCTCTCATAGGCATTCGCGATGATGCATGGAATTCCCAAGATTGTGAAACCTTAGAAAAGCGTTATGATAATAATGTAACTCCAGCTAAGAACGGCATATGGAAACCACTACTTTTTTAGAGTGAACTCTATGCCCACATCAAACTTGGAATAATATTTTTTAACATCAGAATTGCCATATTTCGATCTAAATTTATCTACTATCTCTTTAACTCTGGTGTCATCAGTTATTGTCTTTGCTTCTCCGCTTAACTCTTGTCCTTGTGCCGAAATTCTTATGGTTGGATTTTTTAGCACATTTTTATACCAATTTGTATCCGATCCCTGCACAGGGAGTAAATACAATTTGTCATCTTCATGAACAAACCAAACAGGTCTAGATATATCTTGGTCTGAGTTTCTACCCCTGACAGTCAAGTCAATTTCATTCGTTGTGTTGAAGTCAGGTTTTGACATATGACATGTGTTTATGAGCATCCGCTAATTATCCTTTATTGTATCTAGACCTTCACCATTAATATCTTCCCGTTTAATGTGGGCAGGACACCTTTTGTAGGGGGTTTAACGGTCCTTACCTTTTGACGGATATCTTCATAATCTAACTATATTCCAGGTAGATAGGCTCAACAATTAAAATTAGTGGTAGTTCCTCACGGGATGAAAGTTTAATCTTGGTTTACAGGCCTACATTTTTGTTATCCTGCTCGTCTTTCTCTCGTCTTCAATATATTTATCTTTGCCAAAGGGATGTCCACCAAAACCATGTCTCATAAGTGCTATGGCTCTCCAGGCATCATCATCATTAACTCTGGAACTGAATAGCTGCATCACAGATTGTGAGATTACAGGTATTGGAATTTCTCTAGTTATTGCGTACTGAACGAGCCAATTCACTTCCCCTGTATCTTCTACGTAACTTTCAATATCCCTTAAACTCTTGTTCTTTCTTAGGCCTTCTTCCATTAATTCTATAAGCCAGCTCCTGATGACCGAACCATTTGACCAATTTCTAAAGATCTCAGATAGATTCAAATTAAAATCGCTTTCAACTAGTAATTTTGTTCCCTCCCCTATCGCTTGAAGCATCCCAAATTCTATGCCGTTGTGAACTAGCTTTACAAAGTGCCCACTGCCAGATTGGCCTGTGTAAAGATATGCGTCATCATTGAGAGACAGAGTTTTTAGTATTGGTTCTGCAATCAATATGCCTTCCTTTTTTCCTCCTACCATAAAGTTTGCACCATTTCTAGCTCCGTCTCTCCCACCACTGGTTCCACAATCCAGAAAGTAGACTTTGTGGTTTTCCCAGATCTTTTTTTCTCGATTCATAGAATCAAGGAAGAATGAATTTCCTCCATCCAATATTACGTCTCCCTCATCCAGATTAGGCAATAATTTAGCTAGAACCTCATCAATCGTCTTCCCTGCAGGTAGAGAAAGATAGGTCACACGTGGCGTTTTAAGGGAACTTACAAAATCCTCAAAGTTATTTACTATCTTTACTCCCTTACTCGTCAGCTCGGGTTTATCACGTCTTGCCATCCCGACAATTTGTATGCCTTTATCAGTACCTTGAAGAGCTATGTTTCCGCCCATTTTACCTAGACCTATTATACCCAGTTGCAGATTATTAGTAGACAAACTTTAAGAATCCCCTCTTTATATCACCAAACGATCTTAATATTCTTACATTCATCATTTGACGTGATCTTTAGATACCAATGCTCTCTTAGAATACATTTCGGTCAAGAGGCTTTAATTTCACCTGGTGAATGGATCAATCCACCAAATGCCAGAAATTCAATCATTTCATCACTATCATTAATTATAGAATGTTTCTTATTTTCGTGTATGTAGATGGTGTCACCATCTCTAAATTCAGCTACCTCTTCATTTATTTTTATATTCCCTCTTCCTTTGATGATGTAATATATCTCCTCATGATCATTATGAGTATGTGTTTCATATGATAGACCTGGTTGTAAATGCGCCAGTGAAACATAGGTTATGGCTTTTAAACACCGAAATTTTTCTTCAGTTTCTACATCTATATCTCCATGTGTCCTTTTAGCCGAAGCCATAGATAATAACCTCCAATCAATTCCACTTTTGTGAGCGATCGTCGGCAATACTTCTCTCCAATTTCTCTTAATAATAGCCAATACTGATCTTTTGATTTTATATTTTATATATGTATTAAGCGTTGAATTTTGTAATAGAAAATGTGTGCATATTAGTATATATAAGATCCGTAACTGGACATAGCAGTGACTAACTTATCAGATCAAACACAAGAACCCTCGCAGGAGACCCATCTAACCCCTGCAGTGGTAGAGGGGTACATATTAGATAGAACCTATTTCCTACCAATTTCTTTAAGTCGGGACTCAGATTCTCTATGATCCCGATTCTATTTGATAATAATATTTTGTGTGTTGATGGTGTAACTGAGTTATACTTTTCGACGCTTAAAGAATCAATTCCGACGCATTTGATGCCATGGTTCACGATCCATTCCGCACCTGATGATTCGACGTAACTAAATCCTTTCGTAATATTCTCAGGATCTCTAGATGGATCGTTCGAACCCGTATATAATAACACTATATCACCTTTTTTCACTATATCAGAATATCTTTCAAATTCGCTTGTCGTAATTCCTCTATCATCATCACTGAGGGGATAGATCATATCAGACATATCCAGAATTACAGTTTCTCCAATGAACTTGTCTAATGATACCTCGCTCATTCCTTCACCGTTAACTTCAAAATGCGCTGGTGCGTCTACATGAGTACCTGTATGAGATCCCAGAATTATCTTGGTTACATTGACATTATTATCCTTGATATTAAGTATAGATTGAAAGTTAGGCTTCGGATCTCCAGGATACACAAGCATATCTTCGTGAATGATATTAGTAAGATCATAGAATGATTTCGAGATAGTGATATCATCAGTTTCACGCTTTCGTGTAGACATCAGTACTCCTCTTAACTTCGAATACTATTTAATATTGCTTATCTTCAACTCTGATCTCTTAAAGGACATGTTTGGCTTCTCTTCGTAAGCATGGCTATACCTAAATACGTAGTACTCGGATATCTAACTCAGTATGAAATGAACCAGAAATCATACTTTTAGGATTGTGTCCTAAGAGTAAGTAAGTCTGTATAACTGCAGAACAACAAATGCAGTATTTATTGTGATATAAGTGGCAGCATCCGTGCATCTGCTACCTGGTAACGTCATTATTTGCTATCAAATCTACTCTATGTTTTATCAACGTTGTTAATAAGCCAGTGAACGAGTTGGTAACATTCTCTGTATACTTGTCTTTCATTTGTGTGTTCACAAGCATAAGTGTTGTTACTCCCCACCCTACATCTAAAGCAGATTCCCAAATGTTATTACCATTGTTGGGCAGAACCTACTCCAGTTCTAGAGGTAACTGCATTAGCTATCAAGCTGCATAGCTTCTTAGGGCTATATTACATCCTTCGCAAAAAATATTATCTTTAAAATCTGTGTCCTCTAACGAATTGCTAAAATGCATTACACACCTGCTTCGCCTACAGTGTCTCAGTCCAAATGCATGTCCTAATTCGTGTGCAGCCTCTTTGATTACTCTTTGTTCAAATAGCCTGTTGTTGTTTGCATTCGATTTCTTAGTATAGAAATCTTGTCTTAATCTGGGAAGATAAATTGCTGCCACTCTTCCCCCAAGGTGTGCTTCACCAAATACAAAATTTAGTTCATCTGAATATGCATCGAAATCACATATAGCAAGTACTTTTGTATTGAAATCTGGCTTATTTACTTGCAGTAACCATTCCAGCAGTCTGTCTGACATCCACTGATTTCTACGATTGTCGTATAAGTGTGTGGGAAGCTTTATCTTTGTTGTTGATGCTTGAAAGAAAGATCGCGACCTACTGCTATCCGTGTTAGTCACATATCCAAATGTCTTTGGTAAGTGCTGTATCAAAGAATAAATGATACTATTACTACTACTACTATATTCCAATTCAGACTCGGAACATGGGACAGGCTGTATTATGATTTGCATTAATAACTATAGGCTTCAATCCTTAAATATTCTGTAGCAATCCAACTTTCAGTAGGGGCAGCAAATCCTTTGCAGTATCACTAAATATCAGTTATACTTTCAAGCGTCATAGCCAACACAACCGTAGGAACAACAAAGGTCCTTAAGAAACCTACCATTCTTCGATTCCTGCGGTTTATTCCCGTTTCGACTTCTAGATCCAGACTGAGTCGATGGTTAATCAGTAGATTTGTTCCAACTCAAAACTGGAATTTGCAGGCCAGGCTGTCTCTACCACTAACACAGACCTTCAAATTCAGCTTTTAGACAAAAGCTATTTGGAAGAAGTGTAACGGCTAGGGGCCAAGTAATGTTTGTTCATGATGAAGTCTGGTTCTCTCCTAATCAGATTCATTTGAAATGCAGTCAGCCTCCTAAATGTTAACTTAACTATGATGGGACAATTGTGTATTCAAGCAATCCTTATGGGGCTTTAAAATATTCAGTATCAATTTAGAAATTTAAGATTCAATGCTAAGCGCTCCTAAATGGCAATAACTTTCTCCATCATGATCATCATGACGAACGAACAACAAGAAGTCTACAAAATACTTAGATAAACATCAATTCAATGAAAAAATTCAATGAAAAAATTCAATGTAAATCATAGGATGGTGCCGCCAACGGTTACAGAAAATGGTACAAACAAATAGAAGGAAACGGAACCGAAGGAAAGGCTGCTTGGAAAGTTAGCTATATGTTACTTGACCTTTCAGATATCAGACCAGGATACCAGGTACTGGATATAGCTACTGGTTATGGTGAAAGCCCCTGATAATCGTTATAGGATTTCTTCATATCTTTCTCATAGGCTAGGCAGTTCCTATATCTCTTGGTGATGCTGTTCCAAAACTTGGCTTTCCAAATTGTTCAGAGATTCCCTTATACATGTCCAGTTCTTGGGTGGATAATGGCCTAATCTTTTTGATTGCATCCTCAAACTGCCTCATATGTATTTTCAGTTCCTGTACATGTGCATCTGCCTCTTTAGGGTCCTTGTATTTTGATATATGTTCCCGTAATGCAAGCATCACTGCAGCAGAGGACAGAGCTGAAATATCAGCACCAGTGTATCTATCCGTAAGATCTGCTAGCTTTCCAACATCAATATCTTCTCCCAAGGGTTTCTTCTTCGTATGAATCTTAATTATTTGAACTCTTGAATCTCTATCTGGCGACGGAACATAAAGCAATCTATCAAACCTTCCGGGTCTTAACAATGCAGTATCTATAATATCTGGTCGATTAGTAGCACCAATAACTATGACATTAGTTAACACTTCAAGCCCATCTAGTTCTGTCAAGAGTTGGCTTATTAGTCGCTCAGTCACATGGGAATCGCCAAAGTCGGTTCCTCTTCGGGGGGCGATAGCGTCTATTTCATCAAAAAACACGATACATGGAGCAGCTTGTCTAGCTTTTCTGAACACTTCTCTAACCCCCTTTTCAGATTCTCCCACCCATTTGGAGATGAGCTCCGGACCTTTGATGCTTATGAAGTTGGCTTCACTTTCGTTTGCTGCTGCCTTGGCCATCAATGTCTTACCAGTACCAGGAGGTCCATAAAGCAAGATTCCTTTTGGAGGCGTTGCATCTGCATACGTAAATACTCCTTGATATTTTAGCGGCCACTCGACAGCTTCTTGTAGCTCCTGTTTAAGAGCCGATAATCCACCAATATCATCCCACTTAACGTCTGGAACCTCAACGAATACCTCCCTCATTGCAGAAGGTTCCATCTCTCGGACGACATCCATGAAGTCCTGCATCGTAACTATGATCTTCTTTAAAGTTTCAGCCGGTACGCTTTCAGAGGTTAGATCGACTTCAGGGAGCACTCTTCTCAGTGCACCCAGCGCTGCCTCTTTTGAGAGAGCCTGCAGATCAGCTCCCACATATCCATGAGAAATATCAGCCAGCTTTTCTAAATTAACATCCTTTGCGAGAGGCATACCTCTAGTATGTATCTGCAAAATCTCCAGTCTCCCATTCCTGTCTGGAACACCGATTTCTATTTCTCTATCAAATCTTCCGGGACGCCTCAGTGCTGGGTCAACAGCGTTAATTCTATTCGTAGCACCGATGACCACTACCTTTCCTCTTGTAGACATACCATCCATCAAAGATAACAGCTGTGCAACTATTCTCCTCTCAACCTCTCCAGTTACCTCTTCTCTCTTCGGCGCAATAGAGTCAATTTCATCTATAAAAATAATCGAAGGCGCATTCTTTTCTGCCTGTTGGAATACATTTCTTAATTTCTCTTCCGATTCTCCATAATATTTACTCATTATTTCGGGACCTCCTATAGTGTAGAAATTGGCGTTTGTCTCGTTTGCTACTGCTTTGGCCAACAGTGTCTTTCCAGTCCCAGGAGGACCATGAAGAAGAACTCCCTTGGGTGCTTCAACCCCTAGTCTTTTGAAGAGTTCTGGGTGCCTTAGAGGAAGCTCGATCATCTCTCTTACACGTCCTACTGCATCTCCCAACCCACCGATGTCCTCATATGTAATGGAGGGAGCCCCACCTTCCTTTGATACTTGGACCGCCTTCGCACTTTCTTCAGAAACCGTAACCTTCGTAGAGGGTGTAACTATCACAGGACCAGAAGGATTGGTAGAAATTACTACGAGATCTATTCTTTGACCCATGACGCTTAAAGGTATTGTATCACCTTTAGTCATCAACTGGCCATTAAGATACTCTGCAAGATACTCTTCTGCACCCACTATTCTTAGTTGCTCTGTCGGAGCAAATGTTATGCTTTTGGCCTCCTTTGACTGTACTTTCTTAACTTCTACTTGGTCGTTGATTCCAATGTCGAGTCTGTTTCTCGTATATCCATCGATACGAATCAATCCACTACCGCTGTCACTAGTCCGTGCAGGCCAGCTTAGAACGGTAGTTTTTTTACCAAGTGATGATAATTCTACCGCGTCCCCACTTGTGATATCTAGACGCTCGGCTACTATGGGATCGATACGTGCAATCTTTCGTCCTACATCACGTTGTTCTGCTTCGGCTACTTTTAAGCTTGTGACCTTGGTATCTTTTTTAGTACCTTCCCCAAAACCTGGGCTTTTTGAAGCTTTGTTATGATCCAGAGAATTGTCAGAGTTATCAGGGCTATTATTCATAGAAATATTCTGTCACCAACTTAATCTCTTTTGTATTACACTTAAACGTTGTTGTTTGTCAATAGTTAGGGCAGCAGCTACTAGTAATTGATATGGCAAGGCAGGCAGGATATTCTGGCTGGGTTAATAGCCAGCAGCGAACCATTGGAGGAATAAGGATTACACACACAACAGCCATATCATTATTTTTATATCCGTACTGTCTGACATAGTGACAATTAAGCGAGGCAGCTTCCTAAAGATAGTAACAGGACTAGGGACAGCCACCACAGAGTTCACATATTGTCCTAGCATGAAATATAAAATATTATTATTGCACCACATACTGTGATCATTGATCCTATCGCCCTAAATCTGTCATGTTTTCTTTTATCTACAATCATTCCGTATACAATCGAGGAAATAACGAATATACCTCCCTATGCAGCATATGTTCTTCCTATATGAGATGGCTAAAGTGTAGGAATTATACCATACAGGAACAAAACAATACCGCCAGTCGATCCTGACAGATCTTATCTCAGTGCTCTGACTCATCTTTTGCCAATCTGTATAGAGTCTGTTATGCTTACATTATGGACAGTTTGTTTGCAGCGATATTTGAAGATGTTGGAGGCGAGCCTATTGTACACCATGGTAAGATTACACGGTAATGACTAACGATCCACCATTTTATGAGCAGATCCAGCAGCTAATGCAGTACGAAGGATTTGGAGGCGATAGACCGTTGCCTGGAAGCACTTAGTCGGCTGACCAATTTGTTAGAGCGGCGTACTATCAGATGAGTCTACCGAAGTAACTAACAATGAGAGAGAGGCGGTTGTTCCCATACTAAGTATATCCAGGAACGTGTCTTAGCCGTTTGGTATTAAGGATTCTTCTCGGCCCAACATTTCTCCAACAGCGTGGAGGACAGATACCGATATAACAAATAGTACGTATTTCTTTGAATCGACTACTAGTCCAGAAATATTCTGGATACGTCTAGACAAATTAGATTTTAGTGATGCTATTCATCTCCCAAAATTGCACAGAAGCGTAGGTTGTAGTACATATAGCTAAATGATGCACAATTACCACGCTTGGTTATTTGAGTACATTTAGCCTCTTGTACCAATATTCCTTTATACTTTTTTGGAGTTCTGTCTTGTATGGAAAATAAAATAGTGATCTTGTTGGCTACCGTTCTGTTAACGAGTCTCGCAGCTATATATGTGAGTGGACATGCCGCCATGGCACAAGACGGTTCAGAGGCCTCAGATTCAGGTACCGCAATACCTCTTGCAGAGTCCAAGCTGATAATAGAACACAATGCCAAAGATGAGGATACCGGATTTCAAGGGTTCATTGATAGTGATGGTTGGAACGAAATAACGGTTACTGGTCCAGAGGGTAAGGTGTTGAATTTTACAGGAGAGGGGAAGCTCGGGCAACTTGGATTGACAGAATTGTTCTTTGAGACAGTCGAGCCGGAAAACGCCGATGTGCCTATT
>CAYTQD010000040.1:9813-12653 GCA_964439995.1 uncultured Nitrososphaeraceae archaeon | reverse complement strand
TCAGCCTTACACGAGTCTTCAATACCTGATCAGTTAAGATAAAGTCTACCGCTCTAAAGAAGTTGGTCGCAATATCTTTGCAACAACCATTAAGTATTCCATTCTGACAGTATGTACTGATAACTCTTTTTGAAAGTCGCTTCAGTGGTAGGAGCAAGACCTAACTTTGTTAAGTTAGCGCCGATACATAAAGCAATAAAATCTATTTCGGAGCATACTATAATTCATACAGGGCAGCACTACGATTATAGACTATCAGAAATATTCTTCAAAGAATTTGATTTGCCTACACCAGATATCCAATTGGATGTAGGTTCCAGACGGCCAGGATCTCAGACAGGGGAAATGATAAAGAGAATTGAAAAAGTTTTTCTTAATTCTAGATTCGATATTGTGCTAGTATACGGAGACACAAACTCTACCTTTGCAGGAGCCTTTGCAGCCTCAAAGGCAGATCTTAAAGTTGGACACATAGAAGCTGGATTGAGAAGCTTTGACAGGAACATGCCAGAAGAAATCAATAGAATACTGACAGACCATATTAGCGACTACCTCTTTGCCCCCACTTGTACAGCTGTCAAGAATTTAGAAAGAGAACATGTATTTGGCAAGGTATTATATTCTGGAGATCTTTCTGTCGAAATAATAAACGAGGCTATAGGTTTGGCGTCAAAGTCTCCAATCCTTGACAACCTCAGACTCAAGACAAAGTCATACATGCTCTTTACAATGCACAGAGCCGAAAATACAGATCATAAAAAAAATATAGAATCCGTAATATCTGTATTTGAAACTCTTTTACAAAGAGGAATAGATACAAACATAATATTTCCTATGCATCCCCGCACCAAAAGGAAACTCAAGTTGCTGGATCTATATGAAAGATTAGAAGATTGTAAAAATATAAAATTACTCGAACCTGTAGGATATACTGATTTTATCAAGCTAATGTTACACGCACAAAGAATCATTACAGATTCTGGAGGAATTCAGAAGGAATCCTACTTGCTGGGCGTACCATGCATAACAATACGGAATAATACAGAATGGGTAGAGACATTAGATGATGGGTGGAATATACTCGCCGGCATCGAAACTTATAAAATAGTAGACGCGATTGTTCACGCAGATCTTAACCGGAGGTATAATCTTCCGAACCAACCAATATTCGGATCCGGAAGGACGTCAGAAATTATCAAGGCTGCACTCATGAGAATAAAGGGGATCAATGGAGCTTCCTAAGATCTTCATACTACCCAACCCGATCTAGAGAGAAAATTTTGGAGAAATCTCATAGGTGACAAATAATTTATACCATATCTCCAGACTGAGAAGCTGCAACATCTTGCTTATATCTCTAACCTTTGAGTTGTCTTCGTCGATCCTACGCAATGACTTCAGGTACCATTCTCTACTAATTATCTTCTCTTCAAATATACGTGCCTTATCTAAATGCGATGTAACTGTTTCTTTTCCATACTTTGACCAAAACTTTGTCAATTCGATACTGAACCCCATTTTTCTGTCTTCTATTAGATGGAATAATTCAGGAGTTACGTTGCGTTTCAAAATCTCCCGTAATTGAATTTTTCCGACATTTGTCTGGTAGTCATACTTTATCTTTGGAGGTATTTTTTCGGACAATGTGATGACATCGTCTGATAAAAGTGGTGCAACTCCGTTTATGCTAAAATGTGCAAAGTACCTTTGATTTGTGGGAACAAAGTCGTACATCAACTTGCCATGATAATCAGCCAAAAGAACTTGGTCAAGGGGCTCAAGATCATTGTCGAAATACCTTTTCAAAATCCTATAGATTGGTGACCACGAGAATTTTATATTGGCTCCAAAGATATTTTCTTGATCTGACACCCAGTCTCGTTCATGGCACAAAAGATACAAACGTACCCTGTCTATCCAGGAGTGATTAGACTTTAGGTTTTCAATAAACCTCTTGTACCTAAACGTATACCCCCCAAAAAGTTCGTCCCCGCCATCACCTGTAAATAACACATTCGAAATTGTACTGGCTTTTTGAATGAAATAATACTGATATATATTCCATCGTGGTTCTTTGATAATACTTATTTGTAATGGTAAATCTCTCAGAGGATTGGCTACACGAATTTCATGAAAACTTGCACTCTGGCTTTCTGCTATTTTTTTTGCGGTCAGGACTTCGCTCGAGGTATCACCAGCGGTATCGAAGCTAACCGTGAGGCAATCTAATTCAATATCCGGAAATTCCTTCTTGATTAGACAAAATATTAAGTTGGAATCGATCCCAGCACTAACAGCCAGTGATACCCGTCTTGCACCGAGATCGTTTATCTTCTCTCTTATTTCTTTCTTAAGCACTGTTTCAATTTCTCCGGAAGATGGAGTCTGGTCAGATGATTTCCTCAAGTTTAGAACTTCTTGGTATGAAATTTTTCTGATAGGGGGGTTGTTGTCCTCATCTGGGTCGTATCTCAATGTTAAGAGATTAGCGACATTGACCACTGGTACTTTATCTAGGCTTTGTCTGTCTAATAATAACGTTTTTCTGTCTCGACAATCACCATCACCAGACTTTAGACTCAAATTATTAACAAATATCAAAGATGTGGGTAAAATGATATGGATATTAGTCCACGATCGCAAAATGGATCAAAAAATATTGTTTATTATCAGAAATGAATATGGAATTGACTGCATCTACCATTATGTTGGCGACTCCCGTTGATTCGCACATGATTAGGTTCTCCTGACGTAGCCTGTAAACAGGAAAATAGGGGCAAATGTAGAACACAGTTATATGACGGTTATCTATCTGGACTTGTCCAAAGATTGTTAAAGGG
>CAYTQD010000040.1:0-9713 GCA_964439995.1 uncultured Nitrososphaeraceae archaeon | reverse complement strand
CCTTGAATTCATCGGAAACGTTGATAGCACCATAAAAATCGGTGGGTGTCCTCATCTTTTACTTCAAGACATGAATTTAGACTTTCCGAAATATTGAAGGGCAGTGTTAACTCCAACATCCCTATAAATCTTGATAGATGATCTTAGGAATGATTTAACAACAATCATATTCATATGAGAGGTAAACTCCGAGAATTTGTCTACTAATTGGTTCTACTGGGACCCACAACCAATCCTAGTCTCGGCCTATCTCCAGCGTGGTCTCATCAATTAGAAAAGCGGTACTCTTACAGCAGTAAAGACGTCTGGGACTGAACCTCTGAACCCATTTCCATACTGCAACATGACTCCTTCCTTCTTCTCCGAATGGTTGAATCGCTCAGGATATATCTCTAGAACTCAGGCCTAGAAAATATAAGTACTATACATGTAGTATTACCCTCTTCGGACGTTCTCTCACGGACGAGTACACTCATAGAATAAAAGAGAATCTTCGCAGCTATATCTTTATCGCTAAGTTAACACCACTCTCGATAAGATACTACCTCCTTTATTTAGAAATATGTATGCTATGTGATATGAGCCAAGAAGCGAGTCAATCAATCAAATACTTATATAGCGTTTCTGTTGCAATAGGAGTCTTGGTTAAAGAGGATCTGTTCAGATTACTCTTTGTGGTTCTTTTTGCGTTCCTATATGTTGTGACGATTCCATCAAGTGATTACGGATCTGTATACGGGAGCGAAGAATTTCGCCAGAGGGAGTTTACTGATGAATCAGGACACCCTGACATCTATGATCCTAACTTGCATGCAGAAATCGTAGTCGAGGATCTGGAACTGCCTACCACTATGGCCTTTCTAGGCCCAAACGACATGTTGGTATTGGAAAAAGAGAAAGGGACAGTTCAGAGAATAGTTGAGGGAGAGATTCTTACCCAGCCTTTATTAGATGTCAACGTTGCTGGCTTTATAGAGAGGTGTATGTGCGGGATTGCAGTCTCAAGGGATACTCCTGGACATACATATGTTTTCTTATTCTATACAGAGGCCCAGACTGCGGACAGAGATGACATGACAGCAGATCCTAAGTCCCCTTTGGGCAACCGTCTGTATAGATATGAACTGGTTGAAAATAAGCTGGTAAATCCTAAATTGCTCTTGGATTTACCTGCTGATCCTGGCCCTAGGCACAACGGGGGTGATGTCCTAATTGGGCCTGATAATAATCTGTATATATCTGTCGGAGATGTTGATGGAGCATTCAAAGGTGAACAATGGGAGACTCAGAGTCTAAATTATCACGATGGCGTAGCAGTAGATGGAAGAGGTGGTATTCTCAGGATAACTCAGGATGGCACCCCTGTGGCCGAGGATATTCTTAGCGATGAACCCCCGCTCAGCATGTACTATGCTTATGGTATTAGAAATAGCTACGGAATGGATTTTGACCCCGTAGCTGGTAATTTGTGGGATACAGAAAATGGTCCAGGGAATAGTGACGAAATAAATCTTGTGCTACCCGGATTCAACAGTGGATGGCAAGAGGTAATGGGTTTAGTTTCTCTAGAGGAGGACTTCGACCCTACTGATATAGTTGACTTCGATGGGGCGGGGGAATACAGAGATCCGAAACTGGTTTGGATTAACACCGTAGGCCCCACCGCCGTTAAATTCTTACATTCTGATAGATTGGGCGCTCAATATCAAAACGACATGTTTGTTGGAGATGTACATAATGGAAGACTATATCGGTTTGACTTGGACCAAGAGAGGACGGATTTAGCGCTGCCAGAGCCCCTCGCTGACAGGGTAGTACGGACACCCAACTCGCTAGGGCTTGAGGATATTATATTTGGACAAGGCTTTGGGGGAATTACGGACCTTGAAGTTGGACCCGACGGTTACCTTTATGTTGTTTCAATTGGCCAGGGTAAAATATTTAAGATAACTCCTGGCCCCCCTGAAACACCAGCTGAGGAGCTAGTGCTTGAAGAAGGATAAGGGAATGCAGAGTTTAAGCCAAAGTCTACTCTAACTTTTTTTGTAGTCTGGTAAAGGTCAAATTCATGATCGTGTTCTCCATATTTTGGCAATTTGATCTCGGAAACCTATGCAAGTATTTGACGATTGTCGTAGGATATTCTTATGATAAGTAAAATTATATGGACCCACTTAGAGGTAGTATCCACAACTCTATTGGCTGAAAGTGCAGAATATTTCATACTTTCTCCCAATTTGTTATCTTCCTAAATGATAAAGAGGCACGATGATAGCTATAGGTGAACTAGAATCTGCCTGCGAGGTGAGGGGTGACTAGAACCCTATTTTTTTCCCCCTTTATCTATTAAATGCAACAGACAGTTCACATTTTTGATTACCAAATCAGCACTACCTTGATTGAATTTTCTAATCAACTCTAAGGGTCGTACGCTGCACCCGTAAACGCCAACGAATATAATCCTAACATCCGTTTCCCTCTCTGCTCTTCTAGCCATACACAAATCCTCCATCGAATCTCCCGCGTAAAAGGCAGTTTTTGCGCCAAAATTATCCATAGCCTTTTTTATTGAATAGGGGTTCGGTTTCCAATGTTCGCGATTCTCATCCTCAAGAAACACTGAGGCCTTTTGATTGAGAATGCTAAAAAATGGCTTCAGTGAATGCTGGGCCGCAAGCCTACTTCTACCGGAAATGACGGCAAGCTTACCGCAGAATTTTTTTGATAGAAGATTAAGAGTTTTTTTTCTTATTACTAACTTATCATTTTCAATCAGTGGTTTGCCATGATAATACACGGGTTTCAAATTATGTTTCTCTTGAAACAATGTAGGACCGTAAAAAAACTCGTCAAATACTGTAGCTAGCATACTCTTTCCCTCTGAAGAAGGATATGCTAGATCTGCCTTTAGCTTTTCAATATGTGATGAAGTAAACAGTGAAGCCAGATATTTTTCAACTGATATTATACCGGACTCATCAGCATTCTCCGCAACCGTATAAAGAAAGTTTCTTTTATCAAGTATGGATTCACTAAATGGCCTAGCCATGATTGAAAGAATTATGGCGTAACTTATGTCAATTTCACTATTAAAACCCCCTGTTTGCTTAAACTTAAGAAGAAGGGTATCCGGTACCAACCCGCTGGGAGAGGACTTTCCTGTCATATGCTTTGTTACAAATTCGACTGTGTTTTTGATAGCAAGATTATATGAGTTTCGAACATCTACCAATACGCCATCGATATCAAATAGCGCACACTCCGCACTGCTGAGTGATTTCCCTGGTACTAGCATGTGGGCATTTCCTCTAAATTTTATGTTGATCTCTTACAATATTGATTGCATTGAGAAATTTAGAATTCATCTCTCTTGTACCTATAGTTACTCTCATACATCCGCTACGACCATCGATATTGCCCAATATTCTTACAGAAACCCTCGCTTCTTCTAGCTGATTTATAATGCGGTTGTAATATTTTTCGCAGCATTCTAGGAACAAAAAATTCGATTCTGATTTGGAAACTTTAATGCCATTAATCCTGGAAAGGTACGCAGATATCTTATCTCGTTCCATTTTGATCTTTTCTATCGTTTTTCTTACCTGATTTTTTCGAGCTAATGCGAGGCTTGCTATCCTGAGTGACAACGTACCCAATGGGTAAGGCATCTGAATTCTAGACCTGAAGACACGAACAAGGTTTTCACTCGCTATCATATAGCCAACTCTAGCTCCAGCCAATCCAAAGGCCTTAGACAACGTACGCAATATAACGAGATTTTCATACCTATTAACTTGAGAAGCTAATGAATATTCTGCAAATTCTACATAGGCCTCGTCTATCAGAATTAACTTGTTTTGTAGTTTTGTTATCAGTTCTATCATTAGTCCTTTATCAAATTGATTGCCAGTGGGATTGTTAGGAGAGCAAATATACACAATTTCGGATCGTCCGGCATGTTCGAGGAAGTCCGTCTCGCATATTGTATTATCTTTTCTTCGCAAAGGTACCTTGTCTAACTTTAGCCCATGTAATTCACATCTGTTGAGAAAATAAGAGAATGTAGGTGTTAAGAGAGTAGCACGTTTTCCATGTCCTATTGTAGAAAGGATGAGCTCCATTATCTGATCTGACCCGCTCCCGGCCGCGATGTACTTCTCTTTAATTCCGAGATATTTCTCTAGCTGGCGATAAAGAGAAGCTTCGTACTCTTGATTCGGATAGAGTCTTAAGTCAACATCTCTGAGAGCTCGTGCAATGATCTCTAATGCAAATTTCCTGTTCAGAATCAAGTTTTCATTTGAATCCAGTCTTACATAACCGCTATTATTATAGGTAGGTCTAACATAATAATCAAGTTTAGAGAGATATCCCAATCTATTTGGTAGCCAGTTCATATCCGTTCAGTCTTTCCTTAACTGCTTCATAATGATTAGGAAGCCCTTCCGCATATGCAATTTCCTTTATGGCCCGTTGTACTCCCTCTAATCCAGCTCTAGTAGCTTCGACAATATTGATAACCTTTAGAAAGTCCACTACAGATAATGAAGATCGGGACTTTCCATATTCCATAGTTGGAAGAATATGGTTTGAACCCATACAATAATCACTGGCTGAAGATGGGGTATATTTTCCAACAAGCGTTAGCCCTGCCGTCGTGATCTTTTTTGAAATAGATTTCGCATCCTTTGATAATATTTCCAAGTGTTCGGGTGCTATCTCGTTTACAAACTCTATTGCCATCGTTAGATTTTTAGATATCACGATGAAGCTATTGTCATTTATGCTTCTCCTCACAACTGCTGCTCGTTTTATGTCTCCTTTGCTAAGAATTAATTTTATATCATTTATTACCTTGGCTGCTAGCCTCTTAGAAGGTGTTACTAAACCGCAGAATGTTTCAAGACCATGTTCCGCCTGCGCCACTATGTCCAGAGCAATAAGTCTTGAAGGACAGGTCGAATCAGCATAGATTAATAGTTCCGTTGGACCAGCAACCATATCGATCGACACGTTCTTAGATGCCAGAATCTTGGCAGCAGTGACAAAAACCCCTCCAGGACCAACGATTTTGCCCACCTTGTTAACAGTTGATGTTCCTAAAGCAAGAGCTGCTATTCCCTGCGCACCTCCGACCTTATAAAATTCAGTAACGCCACAAACATCTGCCGCGACAAGAGATAAAGGGTCTAGACTACCATCTCTTAAAGGAGGGGAAATCGCCACTATTCTTTTCACCTCAGCAACCTTTGCAGGTACTGCGCACATAACCACCGTACTAGGATAACGTGCCTTTCCTCCGGGAATGTAACATCCTACACTTCCGATAGGCTCAACAAACCGGTTCATTGATATTCCATTCGAGGAGGTTTTGATCTTTTTGAAAAGATGCCTTAACAATGTTGTTTCATTTTGTGTTAGTCGGTCTCTCATCAGCTTTAAAGATTGGACTTGTTCACTACTTACCTTTGTATATGCATCTTCTATTTCCTGTTTTGAGACTAATAGGGATTTGAGTTCAACCCCATCTAGTTTTTTAGTGTAATTAAAGATGGCACGATCTCCATGTTTTGCTATGTCATCGATTATATGTTGAACTCTTTGTAATACCTGGTTTGAAATTACTGCATTAGTAGTACGTTTACGTATTCTTGCAGCGTCTAACCTAGCGTCTTTAATAACTAATGACTTTATCAAGTATTTTTATCATCCGATTCGTTAAAAAGTTTTATTTCATCTAATGGCAAAATCTGCCTCGGATCCATCACGACTAGTCCTTGGGCCAATTTACGCATAATAGGAACTATTTGGATAAATTCATTCTTATCTATAATTGTATTTACACCGTACCAGCCGTCCTCACTTAACTTACTGATAGTCGGTTTTTTCAAAGCAGGCATACTGGCGAGTAACATTTCAAGATTTTCCTTCTTCACATTCACAAAAATGTGCAGTTTCTTACGACCTTCGACTACTCCTTTTAACAGGGCGACCATGTCCGATATTTTTTCTCTCTTCTTTGCATCCTTTAGTGAATCCTTGTTTGCTACTAGAACTGCACTTGATTCCATGACTGTATCAATTATTTTTAGTTTATTCTGGGACAAAGTGGTGCCTGTTTCTGTGATGTCAAAAATAGCGTCTACGTCCTCTGGGGGCTTCGCCTCAGTAGCTCCAAATGAGAGAAATATCTGCACATTTCTATTTTCCCCTACTCGAAGCCAAGGGGTAATAATCATAGGGGATATGTCGCCAAAATACCTCTTATATGCTGGATTTTCCTTTATATGCGACGAAGTAGTTGTTAAATATTCTGTAGATATCCTAAGCGGCTTTTTCTTAGCTACAAATTCTTTTATAAGTTCTGTTATGTTATTTGATTCAAAATGTTCTGGAACAGCAAAAACCTGTCTTACATGGCCATATTCTAGATCGAGCAATACCTTTATGGCCGCCCTAGCTTCTCTAATCCAGTCCCTACCTGTAATTCCAATATCATAAAAACCTTCCTGTACATACGTTGGAATTTCCTGCGGTCTGAGGACCTTAACCTCTATCTCGGGGTCGCTTAGTCTTATTCTGTAGTTCCGACCAACCCCCACAATACTTTGCCACGCTTCCTCGAGTATTTTGAACGTTGCTGTTTCAATACTGCCTTTCGGAACAGCGAATTTAACAGTTGGCATACTGACCCATCAGGAGAATTTCTATAATTTGATATATATTTAGTTGTTATTATTTAACGTAAGTGTACCATGAATCCTGTTATGACCGAATCAGCATTATCTTTTTACCTTTAAAGTGGAAAGAATTTCCTTTGCCTTGTTGATAGTTATATCATTCTCCTCCGTGATCGCTTTTGCTACGATGTCGATCTGAGAGCCTCGACATCCGGCCATGGTGGCGATATTCCTAGCGTGTAATCGCATATGACCTTTCTGTATGCCTTCTGAGGCTAATGCTCTAAGAGCAGCTAGGTTCTGTGCAAGCCCTACAGCAGAGAAGACCATAGAAAGCTCTTTTGCAGTCGTTACCCCTAGGATTTTCAATCCAATTTTTGCGACCGGATGGACTGATGCAGCTCCACCTACTATTCCGACCGCGATTGGCAATTCTAGTTCACCAATCAAGTCGCCTGTACCATTCTTATTCCATTTCGTCATTGATCGGTAGGTCCCGTCCCTAGCTGCGTAGGCATGAGCTGCTGCTTCGATAGCACGAAAATCTTGTCCAGTAGCCAAAGCGATTGCATCGATTCCATTCATAATACCTTTGTTATGAGTCACTGCTCTGTAAACATCAGAATATGCTAGAGAATAGGCGTAGAGGATGTTTTCCACAACATGTTTTCCCCCAACATCATCTTTAGAAAAAATAGCTCGGCATTTCACCAAACGTCTTGTTGCATAGTTTGAAAGAATCTTTAGTATCACCTTGCCTCCTGTCAACTCTTCGATTCTCGGAGATACAGATTCACACATTGTATTTATCGCGTTTGCACCCATCGCATCTTGGGTATCGACAAGTAACTCTACCACTAGCAAAATTTTTCCCAATCCGTTTGGACTATTATCAACTACTTCTCTAATCTGGAAATCCTTAGCTAAAACTGATCTGCTCTTTGAGTTAGCGATACGTAAGATCTCTTTCTTATGAGCCTTGATTTTCAGTCTGGCAGCGGCCGGAGATATCGGCAACGAAACTACCTGCACTTGTCCTATCATTAGCGATTCACGACATTCCGCACTGAAGCCTCCACTATTTTTTGCGATCTTAGCAGCTTTGCTCGCACCAGCTATCACAGATGGTTCCTCTATAACCATTGGAACAAGATAATTCCTATTATTAATCACAAAATTCTTCGCAATTCCAAGTGGTAGGGACAAGATCCCGATAGCATTTTCTACCATTCTGTCGGCGTCAATGAACGTATAGGATGGTTTACGTAAAACTTGGATGTCGTGCTCCGACAATTTTGTCTTCTTTTTTAAGTAACTTAGTCGCTGATTAAGGGTCATTTCATAGAACTTTTTCCGTCTTACTTTGTTGCTAGCTTGCATCATAGTTTATTAGACACTAGATCCTTTCTATTTTCTTCTAAACCCTGCTAGTAAGTACAGTACGTTAGAAAACTAGATGCTGAAGGAATTGGGTCCAGCAATTCTACTACTATATCAGTCATCTGCTACTATTGTAACTGCAGCCTGGTTATCATCCACCATCGCAAGCCCATTTCTCCTGTCAGAATTCCACAGCAGAAGATCCGTCCATTCAGTCACCTTGTCTGCTCTGTTCGTAAATGGATTTTTCCCACTCATTTCTTCTGCCAGATCCACATGATAAAGCGATTCAGCAGAATTTAGGTCTCCTACCTTTGTAGGGTTCAATGTTACCGCATGTGCTACTTTGTTGTTAATGTCTAGCTCCATAGCCACTACCTTAACTGAAGATTGCTGATTCCCTACTTCTCTAGGCAAGTCAAGCGCAACATGACCGTCAATCACATGGAATGGACTTACGTCAGCAAGTACCCTCATGCC
Organism: uncultured Nitrososphaeraceae archaeon; assembly: GCA_964439995.1. Classification (GTDB taxonomy): domain Archaea; phylum Thermoproteota; class Nitrososphaeria; order Nitrososphaerales; family Nitrososphaeraceae; genus TH5893. The sequence goes on along the minus strand of CAYTQD010000040.1, from coordinate 1,173 downwards.
AGAAGCCGAGAAGAACGATTTTCCTTGCTTTACTATTTCGTTATCAACCCATTCACAAGGGCACCTCAATCTTACATCAGGAGATTCTGCCATTACAACGGTAGTAGTCCAACCGTTATCATCACCTACCTGAATATCATTTGCTTTGTTTGAATTATAAAGCCACAACTCCGTCCATTCAGTCACCTTATCTGCCCTATTTGTAAATGGATTTTTCCCACTCATTTTATCATCCAAGTCCATGTGATATAGCGTCTGGCCCGTCCTCACGTTACCTATCTTTTGGGGGTTAAGGAGAATCGCGTGTTCGACTTCATTACCTGATGTCTCTGCAGCAATCAACTTGAAATCTCCTGTCGGCAAGTTAAGTAGGACATGTCCTCCGACCATTACGTATGGGCTCACTCCAGCCATGGGTATTATTTCGCTTCTTTCAAAAGTCCCTTTATCAAATTTTATTGTCTCTATATCCATCATGATAAGGGGCCTATCGTTATTGGTGATGATACATATTCTTGTCTCACCTGGTGGAATACCAGTTGAACTTCTACAATCATCGAAATCAGCATCGTAGCGAGATGATGTCATCTCTGTTACTCTATAGGGGGTATCTGCATTTAGTTCAACTCTCGTACCTGATCCTGACCTTCCCGAGAAGCTCTGTGGATCAGGGGATAATTGGGATGGGCCAGATACACTTATTCTGAAATCTCTAGGCCCAAGTAAACCCCCATCATCGTTTATTACATTCTTGACAACTATTAGTGTCCCAGTGTTGGGTGTTGGTGATGGACAGGCTATTTGAATGACCTGGTTTATAACCTGCACAATATTGCTTCCTTGGGCTGTTTGTTGCGCCACTTGATTAATGGCTTGATCGACACAATCGCTGTTGCCAATTACTTTCTGCTGAGCGAATTGTATTATCCCTTGCGATACTTGGCCGCAGGGATTGGACGCTATTTGCTGTGCTAGTTGGGTTATGGCCTGATCTATGTTACCGCCGGAATTACCGACTTGCATCGCTATTTGTGTAATAATTTGTTGTACCGATTGCAATGGAGTGTCGCAATTGAGGGACACTTGTTGTGAGATCTGAGTGATGTCCTGATTGACGTCAGGTGGTGTTGTAGGTGGTGTTGTAGGTGGTGTTGTAGGTGGTGTTGTAGGTGG
>CAYTQD010000039.1:0-12934 GCA_964439995.1 uncultured Nitrososphaeraceae archaeon | reverse complement strand
AGCGTATGTATATGCTTAGCAGCTGTTGTAAGAGTGATAGAACCGAAATTCTAGAACCGGCGTGCCTGTTGATTGCTATTCATGTACTAGATACGAATTGTACAAGTCACTGCCTGTTCAAGAATAGTCAATTCCATTTGTCTTCGTTAGCGTTAATGTTACCACATCTAGTAATTTCGTAAATTAATGGGATAGAAGGATCTAAGCTAACTTCTACTTCATCCATAATCTTCAGAATAAAAATATCCTTATTTAGGTCGCTTTATAAAACCGCCACTTAAAATATAAAGCCGTTATCTACTATGATAACGATACAGATTCAAGGAAAATATCCTACTCTGTGGTTATTTCATATTTTATATCTTCAGCAAAATTAGGTCCTAAACCATTTTTTACTGAACATATCAGACTCGATGCGTAATGAATGTTGTAAGTTTCGCCTTCCGTAAGAGGATGGGTGATTATATAATGCCCATCAGCTACTGCTTTAGATCCGCCAGGTGTTGCGCCAAAAATTGGGTCTTTAGGAAAGGTGACAGTAAATGGACCAGTAGATTTTCTGTATTTGCTAATATCATCAGTATCATATTCTTTACTGTTTATTTTAAGGTACATGCTCGTCACACTGTCTTGATCATCCTTCGCGATTTTCTTCAGTTTTCCTGGTGGTGCTCCTTTAGCTTCCTTGTCGGATACCTCTACTACCATTACTGGAATAAGGAGACCTTTACCTGCAGGGGCTTTACATCTTCTTTCAGATACACCTCCCCCATTACCACTGAGATAGAAGATATCCTTCTCTGATTGGTTGTTTGCATACTTCCCAGTACTGTCAGGCCAAGGGTTTTCATATTTCGGTAGTGATATTACCCATTTCCAGAAATTCTCAATATGGTCTTCATACTTGAGCCCGTACGGCCTATCCGAAGGCGAATATATGTCCAGCGGCTTGGAAGCCGCGGCTGATGATTTAAATGACATAGCTAATCTACCTCATATAAAATGAAGAGAATGCCATATAAATATTCCTTCCAACCATCTGCTTAACGACTTCCCGTCATTCTATATGTACTACAGTTATTGTGAAATGGCATATGACTTATCTAGAAAATTGCTTTTAGGCCTAGGCAACACGAAAATATCATAAGTTGCTGAATAATGGTAATAATCGCCTTTCCGAGCCTCAAAATAGATACGATAAGGTCTGTCCGCAGCTAGAAGTTTTCTTATTAGAATCCAATAACCGTCAGTTACAGCATCAAAGATACCAGGCCTTAGCTCTTCTTCCATCTTGTCCTTGAGGGAACTATTATGTGGCACGACAATTCTGAATAATTGAGATTCCGCACGAAAATCCTTTAGGTCATTTACCACCGGACGAGGCCTTTCATTGATTAGCGTAATGGAAGAGCCAATCTCCCAGCCGCTGTCGATGTCTTTTCTAGCGTAGTATCTCAGTTCTTCCTCGGTTTGCAATACTTTTGTCTTAACTTCTGGATTTTTGCATCCTGTTAGGAAATTTGCTTCTACTACAGGATAAAAAATAGCTGTTTCTTCATAGATTTCTATTCCCCTATCTGCAGTTCTATCGTAATGTGTGGTAGTATTTTCCCTATAGCCGTCTTCGCGCCCTTCTACAGTCATATAGTCAATGTTAGCACGTAAAAATATTATAGGGTCATCCTTCGAATAAGTATCCGGATCGCTTGAGACCACCCATTTCAACCACTCAGAAGCCCATTCTCCATATGACCTACCTCGAAAATTCTCATTAGGGGAAACTATATCCACTTTCTTCATTAGCAGTCTTTTATATCTCTCGATATTTTTGGATATCTCAATTCATACCATGAATACACAAGACAATTATTATTCATATGAGACCATTACGTAGGCTTGTTTGAAGTGGAGTGGCCAACGCTTAAATATATACGACTTCCTAACTAGTGGTATGCGTAAAGTATTCTCAACATTACGCGCGTTAGTTAGAAGAGAAGCATCAATTGATTACATTAACAAAACTTCTGTTTCAAGAACACCTGGAGACGTAACTGAAGAGGTCGGACACAACTAAAGTACATAAAGCTGAACTATTTGTGCAAAGCTTTCTTATCTTTGGATTCCAATTCCTGATAGCCAAGAGAATGAACACCGGTCTGTTTTAATGATGGCTAGAGATAGTGTTCGTGGAATGCTTTTTTTGCTCTCCTACCTATAGCCAGGTGTCTCTGCATAAATGATTTCGCAACTTCAAACGTTTCTAGTCCTGGTACTATCGCTCGCACTACTGGCAGTCTAACAATAGGATTAGATAGATCTACAATAATTCCTCTCTTTAACCTGGCACGCTTTAGACTCTTTATTATAAAGTTGATATCGTCTAATATGTCTCGATTTATATATGACCTAATTTTGGAAAATTCAACAACGTTAGGGTTACTTCTAATAGATGATGACGATGCCGCAGTCATAAACTGCCATCTTCTCTTGTATAGCTCATCGTTTTCTTTATATTCAATCCTTCTCAAATTGTCTCTCGCGCCCTGAATATTAGCGGCTCTTGTTTGCGAAACTTCTAAGATTGCGCGTATTAATGCGATTCTAGCGTCGGGATGCGTGCCATATCCTTTAGCGAAAAGCCCGTAATTGTGATTTATCCATTCGCTACTACTTGCAACAAAGGTAGGAATGCCAATATCTTTTCGGGTTATATTCTTTATCGATAGAGGAATCTCAGCACGGACGAATTTTTTTACCAGACATCCAATCGGCTCGTATTCTTCTGTAATTTCAGAAACGTCAACATCTGGGAAAATACTGGGCTCATCTACGAATTTATCTTCAGCAGGAATTTGTTTGATGGGGTACCCCCTATTTGCTCCTTCTTTCGCTACTTTCTCTAATATGCTATATGGAATAGAAGATGCGCATAAATCCGCTATACTAGACGCATCCCTTTCGATAACTTCGCAAAGGGCGTGACATATGGCCTCCTCGAATGTATTACCAGATGCGAGCCCATTGGTATGAGAATAAGGAAAAGCATTGGTCGCTGGGGGTTTTGCAGAATATCTTGAAAACGCCAGTTGTGCTGGAACCAAGACCACTTCCTTAGATATCAAGTCGGATGCAGGCAAGAATTCTAATGTAGAATTACTATCATTGTACGATTGGTTAACAGGTTCAACTACTTCCGTAGGATGTAACACTTTCCCGTATGACTTGGATAATTCTAAGTAATTACCTTGTATAAAGCTCCTAGAGTAAGTGCCAGACAACGAACAAAATCTTTCTATCGCTTCCATCAAGGCACTTACTTTAGCTTGTGACTTGGTCGTTCCCTTGCCACTATAGACCCATATTGAGTCTTGAGTACCCGGCAAAATAGCAGAATAGTTGGGTATACACAATTTATCCATATGAGTTATGTCAGAAAGCCTAGTTATACCGATCTTTTCACAAATTGGAATAATTTCGGTCAGTGTATCCTCCACGGATTTTGTCCTTGTTAAAAGGAGTCCATTATTGGTGGTGAGCTTCCTCGCACTTTTTAGGTTTAAGGGAGTAGACACAGACAACTTCAAAATCAATTTATTGTGTGATTACGATTCGAATCTAATCAATTTTTCTCATCTGGTGTTATTTTTTGAGCACGACGATATATTCAAATCAGAAGCGTCTTTTAACTCCATTTACATTTGTATCGGGTTCGCATCGTAGGCGCTCTTGATGAGCAAGCTTTGGCATGCAAAATCCTTAGGGGCAATCTGGCAATGCTATGCCATCGAAGTAGATTTAAGTTTGTTAATTAAAATTAATCTGACTTGAGCACTGAATACGATGATCGTAACCTATTTCCAGTCAATACCAAACCATTTGGATTCCATTTAGGGGTATGGACTGCGAAATGGTGGCGATGGGCCTTATCAATTCCTAAAGATCGTAACCCCCTCATTGATAGAGTTGGGAAAAATTGTACTGAAGGGCAGGATGGTCCTGTGTGGTACCTAGCAGGAACATCCAATAAGATGAGAGCGGCGAATCGCAGATGCCACATCCCGAGTGGAAAGGCTATTTTGTTCCCTGTACTCGTTTCTCAATTTTCCTTTTCTGAAGTACCCTTCATTAAAACTTCTGAGCAATTAATCTCTTACACTTCTAAGGACATAGGTCGTTCGAGTCTACTAGAAGCGAATATCGATGGCCTGAATTTGCATAACTTAGATAAATACCGTATCCGATTTGGCCCTTTTGACCTATTCTTACCTGAAAATAACATTTGGAATATAAAAGCAGGAACAACGAAAGCGGTATCCGATGGTTATTGGATATTTTTGAAGTGCTTAAATGACGGGAAGCATGAAATATATTTTCACGGAGTTGAACCAAACTTCGAGACTGAGGTCACCTATCATGTAACTGTAGGTCCACAAATGTACATTTAGCTTTTTACCGAGTCATACGATTATTATTATTTGGTTCGGTAATCCTGGCAAATACTAACTTCATATTATAGAGAAAAGACTGGAGATCGCATTTATAACCTGGTCAATATTATATACTTCAGAATACAGACCGTTGAGTGGTAAAAGCAATCGCCTGCCAGAAATGTATCACCTATCTGAAAAGCCTCTTGGTAGATCCTGGCAGGACTGGACAACTCTTTGGTGGCGATGGTTTCTCACTACACCCAAAGAAATTCATCCAACCAAGAATTGCAGTGAAGAACGTTCAGTCAAACAACAAGATGAGCAGGTATTTTTTCTCGCTGGTACGACTGGCGGAAGCGTCGAGCGCTCAGTAATGATTCTACCTGGAAAAGGCATATTATTTCCAGTAATAAATTTTGTGACATCATTTAAAGAAGATTCTAGTCTAAAGACCGAAACTGAGATGATGTCGAATGTTAGATCTAACATAGATGATATTGCTAAAAAGGAAGTCAGTATCGATGGTATCAGCATACCAATCTCTGAAGATCATCGAGTCCAATCTCTACCATTCGACTTTTCTTTTCCTATAAACAATATCTACGGGGTCAAAGCTGGTCCGACCAGGGGTGCAGGAGATGGTTACTGGGTATTCTTACGATCTCTTCCCGAGGGAAAACATATTATCAGAACATTTGGTTCATGTTTATCTGGAAAAATTCAAATTGAGGTCAAGACGCAGCTAATAGTAAAGTAAAACAAGGTGTCGTCATATCTTGTTTCCAATCCTAATAAGTATCATACACCACTTCATATACCACGTGCGTCACATGCTAAACCATCATTATTGACAGGTGTATATATTTATCAAGATATTATGCCTGACCCCCAGTCTTCTAATTCAGCCCCAACAACAAAAAAATAGATAGTAAACCTTGCAATTTTCGTTTCTTTTCGACTTCTCGTAGTACACTATCAATATAATTTCAAGGCTTCTGTATTCTGTATTTAGGATTGACGAGCAAAGCTCTAGCCTGACCTGCAGATGCCATATCAAGCCCCATAAAACTAAACATAACAACAGTGAGTCATATATGTTACAGGAATTGAAGAATGACTCGCGCTATACGAAGTATTCATTTCTTAAAGCCCATATGTTCTATAGAAAGTATATTAACTCAAATTAAGATAAGATAATTTGAAGGCTGATTGGGCAATTCAGTAAAACACCAGCTGGAAATGAGGAAGCTTTAACTTGCGACTCTTGTGGAAATCCTATTGAAGCATGCATGTGTGTCTGTCCTGTTTGTGGTGAAAGGGACGCCTGTGAATGTTGCTTATATGATGCTGCGACAGGAGGAGATATTTTAGCTTAAAATGGCTAATCAACAAGTAACGAAAAACATGATAGGGGTAGCTGGTCGTATTTGAAGTAATAACTTCTTAGAGTTTTCGCCCCTTTCCAACTTCCTGGAATACCTGGTCGATATATCGGTTGAGTTCTGGGTCGGCCAGCGACGACTCAAGGGGCAGCTCGTCGGCACCTGTTCGCTCCCATATTTTTAAGGCTCTATTTTGTATTTCTTCATTTAACTCTGAGCTTGCGATCTTTTCGAGCATTTCATATTCTAGTTCTACAGTTCTTCTAATCGCTCTACGTAGCCTATTGTCATGTGCCACTGAAACTGCAGAAAGATAGATTCCTATTAGTATAAAATATGATGCTATTCCTACGTACGAAATCGAAGTCACGCCAAAGGGTGGATAAGGACTGATGACGAGAGCCCTAGCCTGATCCGAAGCAAACAGCAACAGGAATCCAGCTCCAGATATAAATAGGCAGTCCCTAACCGTTACATTTTGAACTTTTCTAGCGATAATCCAAAAAGCTAGTCCAAATAGAAAACCACCGAGAGGCTTTGCCAGCGAGAAAACAACAGTATAAACTAAGCCAAATAAGACACTATCATAGAGTCTATAGTCCGAAAATATATCTACAAAAAGAGACTGAAATTGACCTAGGAAGTAAACCAGAGGTAGAGTAATTACAATCCAGTATTTGATTTTCCCAAGTTTCTTTGAGTGGTGCCGCAATAGAAGAGTAGTAGCAAGCCAGGTCAGGGAAAATGAGACGGCAGAAGTAATCAAAGACAAAGAGGCAAGGGGCCTCTCCGGATTGTCATATATCATTACCGCAGAAATGACTGGCCGAATGCGGTCGGGAAAGGTTTCCAAATCACTACTAGCGTAAATCATGCCGATCATCACATTAATCAAGAGGGCCATTATAGCCATCGCATATGTTGCTACGACGATATTGTAGCTAGATTTCAGCCATTTAACGAAGCGAATAGCTAACAGAGCTAAAAGAGATATACTCAGACCATAGCTAAGCCATAAAACTGCCTTCATAAATATTAAATCGTATTGAGATTGCAGGACAATTTCAATTGCAATTACAATGAGAATTGCTCCGATAGAAAATTGTACAACGGTCACTACTGGTTGTGTTTTTTTTAACGATCGGATATTGCTAGGGATCCCTCGGTGCACGTTCTTCACATATTTCAAAAGTATATACTGCGTAACAATGAAGACTGCTACAAACACAAGAATAACAGAAGGTGTAGAAATATTCCTAAACGGAATAAAAGCCAGTGTTCTACTTAGAAGAGTATCTGCAATAATTATAACTACAGATGCAGTTATTGCAATTAGTAGCGCTACGTTATGTTTCCGCACGAATGTGTGTATCTGCATGCGTTATTCATTTTTAAGAGTATATCTTTTGGGTTTATGTTGAAAATGATTTGGTTATGAATATATATATCTCATATACGAATAATCATGCTTGATAGTAAACGTCAAGACCATTATTTGTTGTAACAGTCGTAATTTCAAGTCTTATCTTGACATCTGCACTTTATGTAGGAAATATGAATTTAGCATTTGGTGATAATATTAATCCTGGAGTATACTCTAAAGATTCTAAACCTTTTGGCATTCCTTACAAAGCATGGATAGCGAAATGGTGGCAATGGAATATTGGTGTTCCTACCGACATGCATCCCAGATTTGACTATACGCCAGGGAAATGCGCCGCGAATCAAAGCGGCCCAGTATGGTTCCTGTCAGATTTAGCGGCTAGCGGAAATGAGGTTCGAGCTTGTACTATTCCAGCAGGAAAGGCGATTTTATTTCCTATCTTAAGCGGCCAATGCGATTATGGAATTAAAGAGGTAGAAAGAAATGATGATAAGCTGGTCGAGTGCGCTGTGGAGGGAAATGAGTTCTCAACCATCAAGGCGTGGGTTGACGGAAATGAGCTTAAAAATCTCAAGGATTATAGGTCTACTTCCGATTTCTTCAATATTACGATACCTGCAGATAACATTTTTGAAGCAGATCCAGGAACATTTAGGTCAGTTGTAGATGGTTTCTTTGTTTTTCTAGAGCCTTTGTCTCCAGGTGAACATGAAATCAAATTTTATGATAGAGTATTAAACCCTATTGAACAGGGATACAATCATGAGAAGGAAGTCACATATATTACAGAAGTTGAAGAGTGACCTGCTGTCAAGTGTCCTAGAAAATCCTACCCCACGGCATTTCTACATTTGTTTTAGTTTGTTCAGTTTAGTTTATGCCAGTATACTATTACTCACCTAGTAGCACCAAATCCTTTGCTAGCCCCTTACGTTCTATAGAAAGTATATTAACTCAAATTAAGTTAAGATAATTTGAAAGCTGATTGGGCGATTCAGGTAGAACAGCAGGTGGAAATGAGGAAGCTTTAACTTGCGACTCTTGTGGAAATCCTATTGAAGCATGCATGTGTGTCTGCCCGTTTTGTGGTGAAAGGGATGCCTGTGAATGTTGCTTATATGATGCTGCAACTGGTGGAGGATAGCTTGACTAACGTTGATATCGTAATTATTAAGTATCGCTTTATTTGTGGTCTAACCTTCTTCTAAAGTAATAAAAGAAGGTAAATGAAAGCTATTATCAATGGACAATTTGACCCCCCCGAACCGCTTGACATGGGTCATTGGAGGAGCTCAGGGTAGTGGGGTTGACTCAGCAGCAAACATCTTTTCCCGGGCCTGTGCTCAGGGAGGTTTATACATTTTTGGGAAGCGAGAATATTATTCAAATATCAAAGGACAGCACAGTTACTTCACAGTTCGAGTCTCTGATAAGCTCATTCGGTCCCATGTTGATGACATAAATATTCTAGTCTCCTTTGACGCAGAAACTGTCTTTCAGCATGCTGATAAGGTAACAACTGGAGGAGCTATAATTTATGATACTGGTTTAGCAAACAAGAACATTCATGAGGTTCCAACCATTGAGGAACACGCCGCGGCAAGAATAACTAGCATGCTTGAGAATTCAAACAACGAATTTTCTGTTCAAGGTATGCTAGATTATGCAAAAAGCAAGGGAGTCTTTCTGTACGGAATACCATATTTCAGCCTTATTGAGGAATTTGCAAAGCAGATCAATGAACCTTCATTGAGCAAACTAACAAGAATGATCAATGTCATGGCACTTTCTGCTTCCATGGCACTTCTGGATTTTGATAAAGATGTTTTAGCAAAAGCGATTAGGCGAATTTTCAAAGCAAAACCAAAAATAGCAGAAATCAACGTGGCAGCATCGCACTATGCTTACGATCATATGCAAAAATCATTTTCATCTGATATCTCAAAGTCTCCGTTCAAGCTCAAATGTACCAATCCGTCTCCAGGCATGCTGCTTGCGCAAGGAAATCAATCTTCTGCTATGGGTAAGATTATTGCGGGCTGTCGATTTCAAACATACTATCCTATTACTCCGGCTAGTGACGATAGTGAGTTTTTAGAGTCAAATCAGATAATAGAACAAAGCAACGGTAAAAAGGGATCCATAGTCGTAGTCCAGACCGAGGATGAGATAGCTGCGATTGCAATGGCAATAGGTGCTGCTATTAGTGGAGTCCGGTCGGCCACTGCCACTTCGGGCCCAGGATTTTCTTTGATGGCCGAAGCATTGGGCTGGGCTGGCATTAACGAGGTTCCGCTGCTAATATCCTTATATCAGAGGACAGGTCCATCAACAGGGCTACCTACAAGACATGAGCAAGGCGATCTGATGTTTGCCATTAACGCAGGACATGGTGAGTTTCCACGAATTGTTTACGCTTCTGGGGATATTGAAGAGAGCTTTTATGATTCTATCAAGGCATTTAATTTTGCAGAGATATACCAGGTTCCTGTTATCCACATGCTGGATAAAGCGATTGCAAATAGTATCATGACCTGTAAAACATTTGATCAAGATAAAATCAAGATTGATAGAGGAAAACTTGTTTCAGACTTTCAACAAGAAAAGGAATCAGATATAGGGATTAAAGCAAAAGGTGGACAGAGCAATCAAGAACTATTGAAGCAACACTATCTTAGATTCAAATTGGATAATAATAATAATAATGGTAGTAGTAGTCCTATATCTCCACGTGCCACCCTAGGAACAGAAAATGCAATTTTTTGGAATTCGGGAGATGAGCACTCAGAAGAGGGTCACATTACAGAAGATCCAGTAATGCGCACTCAAATGATGAATAAAAGAATGTCCAAACTTGATGTCGCATCAAGAGAAATATCCGATGATGACAAGTTAGCTGTTTATGATTACTCTGAAGGGGAACAAGCTTCTTCTAGTTTACCATTAGATGCAATAGATATCACTATCATTAGCTGGGGTTCTACCAAGGGCTCGATATTAGATGCAATGGAAGCGCTTGGAAAAGCGAGAAGAAATTTAAAATTGAGATTTATCCAGCTCAAGCTGCTACATCCATTTCCAACATCACTGTTAGAGGAATCGCTGGGCAACAATATTCTGGTTGATATCGAAATGAACTACTCTTCTCAGTTAGGAATACTATTTGAGCAGAATTTGAGTAGAAAAAAAATAGACTACAGGATTGTCAAGTACAACGGCAGGCCTATGTCCTCTAGTGAAATTTATAATGCATTATTGCGAATTCATGGTGGAGATGCTCCCAGGAGAATTCTATTAGAACATGGCACTTAAACTGGCCGACTACAAAACCCAGGTACATAACGACTGGTGTGCCGGTTGTGGAGATTTTGGAATTTTAAACTCGATTCAGATGGCATTGGCAGATATGCAGATTCCAAGCCATGCCGCTGCGATATTTTCGGGGATAGGATGTTCTGGCAAAACTCCTCACTTTATCAATACCTATGGAATCCATACATTGCATGGGCGTGTTTTACCCTTTGCTCAAGGAGCCAAGCTATCGAACCCTAATTTAGAAATAATTGCTGTTGGTGGTGATGGAGACGGCTTGGGGATTGGCGCAGGCCACTTCGTCAGCGCAGGCAGAAGAAATGTTGATCTTGCTTACATTATTTTTGACAATGGAGTATATGGATTGACCAAAGGCCAGGCTTCACCAACCTTGAAGATAGGACTTAAAACAAAGTCTCTGCCTCAACCAAATGCAAACGACTCAGTGAATCCGATATCCCTTGCTCTGGTAGCAGGATTTACCTTTATTGCAAGAGGGTATTCCTACGAAGTAAGACATCTAAAGGAGCTTATCAAAAAGGCAATTCGACACAAAGGTCTGGCATTTGTTGATGTGTTGCAGCCTTGCCCAACATATAACGACATTAACACTAAGGAATGGTATCAGGGCCAAGACAACATAGACTCTGAGACACAAAGACAGATACCAAGAACTTACAAGCTTGAAGATACAGGGTATGATGGAATAGTCCACAGCTATGATGAGTTGGATTACAAGATGGCTAAAGTGATAGAGAAATCAAATGAGTGGGGAAACAAGATACCTATTGGAGTTTTTTATCAGAATGAACATATCCCAACATTTGAGGATAGAATCGAAAATAGGATAGACAATTACTTCGCCAGCCCTCCTGCAAAGCAAGAGATCTCAGAAGAACAGAATAGGCCAATGTCCCGCATAACGCAGATCATAGAAGATCTTAGAGTTGATGATTGATTTGATGTGATGCCTGAAATTGAGACCCTATTTCTTTACCTGATCTCGCACCACATATCGCTCAACAGTTAAGTTAGGATATCGAACGATATATTTGTGATTAGCGTAATAGAACGTTCGCTCATTTGCTAGTAGAAGAAGAATTAGTGAGTTTATGAGTTAGATGCAAGAACTTTAAAAAAAGAAGGAAAAGGATTTGTGAGTTGCTTGCTTGCTTAATCCCACTTACTCCACGCGGCCATCCATCTATAGGTCCACGTGTTAAGCTTGGCACCCAATGCCGCAATTGGCACGCTCAGCACTGCTCCTGCTCCTGCTCCTAGAGCAACAGGACTATTGTAGAACTTACCGACCTGAGGTTCAATCGGAGTCATGTATGGAGGCAATGTCGGTCTTGGATACTTAAATGCCATTTCAAGCGGATCTCGCACCAATAGCAAGTTTATCATATTGAACATAGGCAACGACAAACCTACCAAAGTTCCACCGATAATGATTGCAGCGTGCTTGTTGCGTCGAGTAGCCCAGTACGTGAGGTCCAACAGCATTGCCGACGGTATCCATACCGGAGTAGCTATGAAGTCATATGGGTATCCTAGTGCAAACCAAGCACCTTTGGCCACCCATGTGTATATTGTCATAATGGTTGCATAATAGGTCGCTGTGCCTGGAACTCCAGTGAAAAGCATGTAGTAAATTGCTCCTACGACAAGCATAGTAGACTGTGTTATAGAGAATACTACAAATGATGTCCAGGCCCAGTCCGTGTAGAATATGTAATCCCCAGCATTAATAGTCAGCAAAGTGCTATTTACGGCAACTACGACTATGAACAGATAGTGCGTCGTACGTCTAAGCCACACCATTAAGAAACCTAGTCCTACAGGTTATATATAAAATTTTATTTTATTGACATGAGGTAAAAAATTACAGAAAAAGAAAGTATAAAGTCCTAGGCACGAGCTACTTTTTCCATTGAGATCTTCCATATAAAGAAGAAGCCCAATGATATGATAACTGTTAGAACTGAGAGAGCGTATAGACCACTCTGAAGGGGGTATGCCCATGGATAGACTGTTACACCAACATAAACTCCACCTGCAGTTGCCGCCCAGCATAGCGCAAAGCCCATAACAAATATTCCTTTCATATTCTCGACTCTGCGGCCGATCATTCTATCAATATCGTCACGCCTTCCTCCGCCTATATATCCACCAGGACCAAATCCTTTTGGTAAGGTCATCTGCTATTATGATCTGAAAATACCTTTTTAAACCTTGCTGTTGGCAATTTCACTTAAATTAAAGTGAATTGAAGAGAATGTAGATGGAAACACAACGCTAATCAATAACAAAGAAAAATTGGAAAAACAAAAAAGAGGAAAGCTCCGAGACTGGTTTCCAAAAAAAATTTTATGGAATAGATCTGCTGTATAGCTTTCCTTCCAGAGCGAGCTTGTACATTTCAG
>CAYTQD010000038.1:11117-13415 GCA_964439995.1 uncultured Nitrososphaeraceae archaeon | reverse complement strand
TCCTCGTCCTTCTCTTCATCGTCCTCGTCCTTCTCTTCATCGTCCTCGTCCTTCTCTTCATCGTCCTCTTGAGCAAAAGCCAAAAATACGTCTTCAGATAATGTGGACGGAATCTTTGTCTTTGAGTTTGAAGTCCATTTGTCAATCAAACCGATAGGATTAGGGTTCGATACTGCTAACGAAAATAAGGCGTTAGAGAATACAGAGGCAAAGACAGAAGCTAATAGAATGCAAAAAAATATTCTTTCAGAGCGATCAGTCAACACCAATAGATTGATTATCTCCTTTTTCGGCTTTCCTTAGCTGGATCCCAAGATTGCGTGCGATGGTGACTATGTATGAACTCCAAAAAGAACAAGAACGAACATAGGTATAATAGCGATACATATAAATACGCTGCGAAATTGGATTCTGCAGGTTCTTTCCTAAAATGACGTCCCTAGTCCAAGAAGGACTTTATATATATGACACACGCTTTTACAGAAAAATTATAGTATCATATTTAGGAATTACTTAAATTTAACCGTTATATTCGTTTATCCAGATGGGTTCAGTAGTACAAGAAAGCTCCTCGTATGACGAAAAGAAGCTCAGGTTAAAGGAACTTATCCGAGAATATGGAATAGTATTTAGAGACGTACAGCTGTTTTCGAAGATCAGTTCCCCATACTATTACGACATAAAAAAAGTAGGGTTCCAGCATGAGGGAATGCATCTTCTTGGTGAGCTATTACTAACAGAAGTAACTAAGTATGGCGCCAATTCTGTGGGAGGGATGGAAATGGGTGCAATTGCTCTAGTCTCAGCGATAGTGCTTAAGAGCACAACAAATGGTAGATATGATAATGGACTTGGTGGATTTTTCATAAGAAGAGAACCTAAATCCTATGGATTACAAAAGAGGATTGAAGGAAACTTGGTGCCGCCGGTCGCGATAGTTGACGACGTAATCACAACAGGTAGAAGTGTAATAGATTCAATAGACGCAGTCAATAAGGAAGGAGTTGAACTAAAAGGAGTCATATGTGTCATAGATAGAGAAGAAGGGATACCAAATCTCTTAGAACAACACAATATCAAATATTCTTCTTTGTTCAAGCACTCTGATTTCAAGGAATTCATAGAGGAGAAATTAAGCGAGTAGGTATAGATTGTTCTTGTCCTCCAGCAGTTCTCGAAGAAATGTTGCTTATATGGCAACACCTCTTATACCTGATTTATAAGATATAACAACTGCAAGGAGCTCGGTGGTTTTTCTACCCAGAATAACTACCTGCTTTTATTCATTATTATAATTATTGTCAGTCGATGATCACACAACTGCCGATCAGTGTTAAAGACTAAGACCAAGATTTCACACTTGTTTTCAAAGTTTAGGCAGACGATAGGAAGACTAGGGTTACGTAACTCACTGACGGATAGGCTTTGATAAACTAAAAGTATGGGAGTCGGCGTAGATGGTAGTTGTCGTAGATGGTCCCGAATGGGCTGGAGTCACTCTGAGTAACTCTTTAACAATAGCTCTTTAGGGGAGATGGTAGTCGTCTACATACATGCGTAAAAGAATGTGGCGATGTCCCTTCTGCACAGGTAGATCAATGGTATCTGCAAGGCACTGGAACGTCCAACGGCACATTAGGTTAATGCATGCACTAGTCGGAGAGCCCGTAGACCATATCACAGGATCGACCCGCTCCCAGCTTCAGGGGAGAGTCGGAATGAACTATATGTATACCAATATCCAAAGTCCTACATCTCCACTGTACAAGTCCAGAGAAAAACGCCGGTCATCGTACTTTCACACTTACAATAATAATCATAAAGACGATAAATATGATCGGAATAAGAGGGATTGGGATGTTCTTGACAAAATGAAAGACCTAAAACTGTTGGAAACTTTAAATGAGATTCAGCAAAATTCGCAACAGATATTACGACAAAATATGTTAATAATATCTGAGTTGGCGAAGCTGATCGATGGACGTCGATTTTAGCTAACAGCTACGACAACTGAGATTTAAAGGTAAAACAGACTGGGCAGATCGATATTAGTTTTATCTTTACCAACAAGTCGACCCTTATAGCCAACATTATCTAACGGATTTGTCTACTTTTGTATCCCTCAAGCAGACAATATGGGGAGGTGGTGTGCGATGGTCTACTTGGAAACAAACACCGCTCTAGATATGTTTCACGCTGCGGCCTCCAAACTGTCTAAAGTAGTCATACCTTGTCTAAGGTATTCAGGAATCTTAACGATAGACATGCGGAATTTGGATTCCAAATCCAGAACAACAT
>CAYTQD010000038.1:0-11017 GCA_964439995.1 uncultured Nitrososphaeraceae archaeon | reverse complement strand
ATAGGTCGTATTCGTAATTTATCTTCTGGAGTCAGGTAGCAAACCCAAGACGGCCTAATTCTAACCCCTCTTGTGATAATTTCCTATATACTTCCAAATCTTCAATAGCCTGTTCGTCTGTCAGTGTTCTTGAAATTTCATTGATCTATTGATTTTGGTAAACTAAAAGAGAACGTAGCTCCCTTCCCTTCAGGGTTGTTCATTGCCCAGATTCTACCTCCATGGGCCTCAACTATGTTTCTACATATAAAGAGTCCAAGTCCGGTGCTCTTGCCAGATGTTGTTACAAACTTTTCAAATAGCTTATTCATTATCTCCGGGTCGATTCCTCTCCCACTGTCTTTGAAGGACACGATCACCTCTTGCTTTGACATATCGATATTTTTATTTTCCAAGCATACTTCTATCGTTCCCCCTTTTGTGAAACTAATTGCATTTGAAAGTAGATTTGAGACTACTTGGGCGATTCTTGTCTTATCTGCCCATACAAGAAAGGAACTGGTACTATCAAAATTATTGGGGCTAACGTTGACTGTAATTTGGTTCGATGACAACTGACTTTTGATGTCTGTCAGTGCATCAAATATTATTTCAGATAGGTTGAAAATTTCTTTCTGCAAAGTCAGTGTATTGCTCTCAATCTTTGTGAGATCAAGGAGGTTCTTCGTTAAAATATTTAGCCTACTGGCATTTCTAATAATAACTGATAAGAGTTCGTCATGCTCTTTTGTATCTACGTTCTTTTTGGATTGGAGGATCTGAGCCAAACCCAATACAGGTTGAATAGGAGCCCTTAATTCGTGTGCTGCTACGTTAATGAAATCCCTTTCAATGTTTTCTCTTTTCTTGATCTCTTCTAGAAGACCGATTACTTTCTCGTTAACTTCTATTTCTTTCCAAAGGGTTTCAAATATTGAAACATAAGATAAAACTGTTGACCTGTTGGCAGAATGTGTTGCGAGCTTTATCATCCGGTGTGAACTCGAGCTCGAAGCTGCTCCTTCTCCTCTCTCCTCGTCTTCTAGTTCAATTGCCAGAGATTCTTTCCTGTCCGCTATTAAAATTACCATATTCTCCTTCAATGAAGAATAATCTTGTTCGATGTACTTGACCTGAATATTGGGAAGGTCTCCTTGCTTCATATCGATCAGAATATCTGGGTCATAATTTTTTTCTTCGTCAGTTCCTTTTCTAGGCTGGGCATTAGTAATAATTTTGACGTTTAGCTGTCTGTTTGCCGCAGCCATATCCTTTGTCCTCTGAAAGAACATTGAGCACGATACTGAGGAAGAGGCTTGTTCCTGAGGATAAAAGAATATGTCGGCAGCTGTACCTGGGATTGCAAGAGCTATATCTTCCCTCGCCGATCCAATGAGCTGGTTTATTAGCTTTTGTACTTGAAACGAATCTTTTATTAGAGATACAACTTCCTGGTTACTACCTTTTTTCTGATCTGCCATTTTCTCTTCTTTTTGCTCAAGTTCCTTTATTTCGTGTTCTTTTGGGACTACTCTATCCCAGAACGGATCGGAGATATACTGTCGATCGCCCAAGAAGGGTTGAAACTCTACTCCATAGACCGATAGGAGTCTTTTAAACATCATAGCACAATCCCTTGTGTCGAACTTATAGGGGGTATTTTGTATAATTTCTTCGATAATTAGACTTTCGGTATTATTAGCTCGGTCTCCGATAAAATTTCCACATAATGCACACTTATCCTCTAGTTCTTTGTGCATCATGCTAAGCTTTAAACTATGTTGTTACTGATAAAGGTTCTGAAGTGTATCCTATATGGCATGAATATTGGGAGTGAGTATGTAGAGAGTAAGTAGAAAGAACGGATTAATTTACTTGCTTGAGGGTTTTTTGACTTTACCTACCTCATGCATTACCTGCTCCAAATAATCCTTCATTTCGTCCTGCTCCAAACCAGCCTCAATTCCACTTTGCTTTTCCAATTCATTCTCTTGTTGTCCTACAACAGATTTCAAACCATTAACGGTATTCTGTATTTCTCGTTCCATCTGTGCTGTACCGATACAATCGAGAAGCTTTGACTCATGTGTTGCAATTTTTCTAATTGTCTTACGCAGCTGGTTGTCTTGGGAAATGGATTTTGCAGTAGAGTATAGACCCAACAATATCATATACGTTGTTAGTCCATACAATGACATGGTAGCGAGGCCAAATGGCGGATATAAAGTACTAGCCAAAGTGCTCTGACCTGCACTGAAAAAGAGCAAGAAACCAAATCCACACATTATCAGATAGTCTTTGACAGCCATATTCCCATGAAAATGCCGAGCTGCGACAACAAATCCCATGTAAAACAAGATTCCCCCTGCAGTAGAGTTTAGTGAGGTATATGTATCCCAGTAAAGCTCTTCTATTTCTGTATGAGGCTCATAGATATGATAGTCATCCATATACGTACCTGCAAAATATACTAACGGAAGGCTTATCAAGATCCAGTACTTGACTTTTCCCATCTTCTGAGCGTAGTGGTACAGAAGGAATGCAGTAGCGATCCACTTCAAAAGGAATGAGGCAATATCAGAATAATGATACCACTTACCAAGCTGGTATCGCAGTGAACCGGGTTCTGCCGGTGTGTAAGATGGAGGACCTTCTGATGTTATGTAAAGAGGTTTTCCTACAAAGCCAAATAAAAAACTGCCCGTTATGAAGATAACTGACGCAGATACGACAGCGGCAAAAGATATTCCGTAAAGCAGCACTACGAATGACTTTCTATTTGATTTATACCACGAAAAAAATATAACGGTAAAGGTAGCCATAAGACCAATAGTCAAACCATAAGCCGCTATTGTGACCAAAGCCAAAGCAACCGGTGGGTATTGTTGTATAATGATTATCTCAAATATTACGAATGCAAAAAGTGATATTATCAAGTACTGAATTACAAATGCTACCTTGTACGAGGTCTGTATGTAGGAAACCTTCTTACGAATTTGATTGCTTTTCTGTCTTACATATTCCAAAATATAAAACTGGCCACCGATAACTATAGTCCCCATTATGACAAACAATGTAACGCTGAACCCAGAATTGTCTAGGTGAAGACGCATCTCTGGAGTTTGATTAAGGATGGTGTCTACTACGATGATGGAAAGAACTGTATAGACTATAATAGAGATCTTGAAACCCTTATGGGTTGAGTTAAGAGAAAAGTGGCTAGAAAATTTATTGAGCAGAGAAACCCTCTTTCTTTCCATACCTCATTATATCATTATTAGATATCTATACAAATAAAAAAATTTTGTTCGTACGCAGAAGTAGTCTACACGCGTACTACGTACTACGCCTTAGATTTGCCGAATTGTCAGAAGGGATCCTCTACACCCGATATTTCACCGGAGGTCTCGTTCATCATAGTATCAGTTTCATTCATCATAGTCTCAGTTGCATTTTCCATTTCCATCATTGTTTCATTTCCCGCCATCATTGTTTCATTTCCTGCCATCATTGTATCTTCCTGTGCTATGGCTGACGATATGACAATCATTGCCGTTGCTGCTACTACTGCGGCCCCGGCCAAAATGGCAAAGGTCGACAATATTGAGGTCTTATTCATTAGAAGTTAGTAGAATTATGTACTATATAAGCTGATCATAAAGCATTGTTCGATTCAAATATTTACTGTGCCAAGCAAACTACAAACAAGTTATTATATTCTGCTCTCGAGGAAGAAGCAAGCTCTGCAGCATCTTTCATATCCTGAGGCAAATGGTTAGTTTCTGATTATGTTAAAACATTTTCAGCAGTGACCATAAATGGGATTCTTCTGTAAACATGAGATATGAAGTTGTTAACACGCCGTTTACAAATTTTATCACTTTGTTAACATGTTTACATTTTTTGTAAACAAAGCATCTGCACTTCGGCTGTCCACCTGGACAAAATATGTTGTCCAGCACCATCTGAGCGTGGATTGTCTGGAAAAGTTTCTGGAACTGGACAACTGGACGGCGCCGCACTACATGAGGTACACTTGTATTTCCCATTGTGTGGACGAGTCTGGATCTGAATTAAGAAATATAGTGAGGTAAGGTAAGGATAAGTAGTCGCCCATGATGCTATGCTATATCTACATTTGTATGGAAGCGCAACATGCAATCATCACCTTGAACGGAGGGTAGATTATGCATATCATAACTCAGTATCCTATTTTGTTTGTCTTCACGCCTAACAGACATTTCATGCCCCGACAAACACTTACGACACGTGCGCAGCAGAACTAATTAGTCTTCGGGCTAGATTCTACAGTTATTTCCTGTATAGACAGGTAGACACTGTCAACTTTGGCTACTATTATTCTGTACCATGGCGCTGTTATTCCCAAACGTGGCTACAAGTGTCCTATCGGCTTCATCGATCTGCTCTAGAGCTGCTTCAGCAGCATCGGCGGCTACTGCATTGCGTGCCTCTGCTAGGTGGCATCTTATGTCGACTACTACTTCAGCTGATGATAGGTTACCACCAGTAGCTGCCGCATTCCCTAACTGCACATTATCGCATAATGGTGGTGCTGCCTGCATTTCGCTTGCCGTCTGGTTGACTAGCTCTTCTGCCTGAGTGTTGATCAAAGGCAGAAGCGTGAAAACCGAGCTCAGACCCATCATGATCACAAGAGCAACTCCGGCAAAGTTTAACTTGTTTTGAATGCTGGATGACATTGACTATGCTATGTACTAACATTATGTTATATAAAGAATATTAAAGTGGGAAGTCAGGCCGTAATACGGTGTTAGCCTTACGATAATTCAGAATGAATCATTGGTAGTGAAGTATCGTATCTATAGCTAATATTTGAGTGACCATCATCGAACTCCTCGTAGAAATGCTTAATGCCAATCCTATCGAGGTCTGAATGAATAATTCTTGCACCCCATTGTAAGTTAAACTCATCCCTTGTGCCACAATCTATGAATACTAGTTTTAATTTTTTTAGATTATCACTATATTTCTTGATGATCCTAGCTGGATCCCATGCCAACCACCGATTCCACACATCATACAAAAGCTCCCCTGTATCAATCCTGAATGGCAAATCCACTCCTAGCTCTGACTTGGGGTTTGGTGAATAGTGGGCTGCCATAGCCAGCACATTTAGGGCAGCTGCGTCTTCTTTTCTGTGACGGTTTGGTTTATTCCAGAACTCCTCAAGCCATTTACGAGGACTATTGTCGGCAGTCCTGAATGCTTCCAGAGCCCTTGGAAAGTCTGGAAGATAGCAATATTCGAAGGCTGCATCTCCTGAATGGTCCACGAGTCCTTGAAATACTTCAGGATTACGCATTCCTAGCATGAGAGCGCCATAGCCTCCGGATGACTTTCCCAAAACGCAATGAGACGACATGTTATAGTTTTGATCTATGAAGGGAACGATTTCACTTATTATATAATCTTCGTACATCCCGGTAGCTGATGAATTTATATATTGATTACCTCCAAATCTAGTAAAGCAGTCAACCATTACAAGAATCATAGGTCCACATTTTCCTTCTGATATTAATCTATTCATACGACTTTCGATGTCTTCTCCTAGGGGGTCTGAGTTCAAAAGCGATCTTCCATTTCCACCAAATCCAGCCAACATGAAGACTCCAACATATCCCCTCGAGTAAGATTTGGAATACTCCGGTGGTAGGTACACTAAGACACTTCTAGTGTAAGGATCGCCTAGCGGGTTAGATTTAAGAATATTGCTTTCATGTGGAAGAACTACTATTTTTCCCTTCGAACCGTTTTGCAACTACAAGGCTTCTGATTCTGATTTATTATTAAGTATTTCATAATAATAAAAGAGAAATAGCACACACATGCCGCAACTCACTAATAGTAAATCAATCTGTATTCATTCGGCCCACTTCGTACCGTTCACGTATGATATGTCTACTTAGGCAAGTATTGCTGATACCGTGGAGGCATATAGAATATTTTTTCAGGTTTGATCTTTAAGACTACCCTTTTCACGTCTGGGGAATGGCCAGGATATTGCTCAGCGTTAAGGTATTTCCTCGCTACTTTATCGATATGTTCGTTCGCGCCTTCAGTAGTTTGTTCTATAACTCTACCACTTATAGTAACCATACTATACGGATTTTGATCATCGACAAGGGAAATCGAGACTCGCGGATCTCTTGTCACATTTTTCTGTTTTATTCTTCCCTCAGCGGTATTTATCAATAATATATCTTTATCTCTATCTATCCAAGTAGGAGTAACTTGAGGCGATCCATCCTTCTTAACAGTTGCAAAGAAAGCGAAGTTTCTCCCATCAAATAGTCTGGTAATATTTTCATCAGTTATCTTGTCTAAATGACGACTCATGCTATAGCTGTATCATCTTCTCATTGGTTAAAACATCTTGATAGCAGGGCGTGAATCCCGTCACGAATCGGTATAATGAGGTCAATCGCGGGTGTCCGTCCCGATAGAACTCTAGTCGTAATTGATATATACGTAGGTAATATCAGCGTAGATCCTCCAAGTTCTTCTCATCTCTATAATATTCTGGATTAAGTCTGAATCCGCCAGTATTCTGATAAGGAATATCCGCTATCTTGAGATAATATTCCAAGTTCCTCTTCTTTAGCTGCTTTGAAAGCCACAGTACAAATTCTTGCTCTAGAGTTTGCCCTTCTTCTTTCCGTATATCAGGATATACTTCAATCAATTTTTCTACCAAATTCTGGTCGAAGTAAATCTGAAAAAATTCCCAACCAAGGGCCTTTCCTGTAGAGGAAACCCAACAATCTGACTTTGTGTGGGCTCCCCACTCCAGCTCTCCAATAAATTCCATAATTCGTGGCCTTTCGTCATCAAAATTGAGACAAGACCCTGAAATTACAATCATTGACTGACTCATGCAACTCAATTTAACTTGCCTTTCATGCTATAAAAATAATTTGGTGAAGTATACAGTCAGTTTCTAGCTCTGTTATAACCCGAAGGTATCAGCATGTTGTGAAGTCGTCGCTTGCTCATTGGTAGTCTATATCTTCTAACTGAGGAATTATTTCTTGGTCAAGATAGTTCCTGCAGTCGCATTCTTCAAACGAACATTCTCCCCTGCTATCCTTAAAGAGGCTATGATATTCTATAGAATGGCCACAAGAAAAGCAAAAAGCACCGCCTACCTCATCAGCAGACATCTTGTTACCACGCCATTTTAATGGCATAGTAGATGATGTATATATGTTTAGCTATCGCACAGATATAAAAAAATGCCAACATCATTGAAAGTCATGTAAGCGTCTCTCTCTTTGATACCTTATTTTTTTCTCCAACTCATCTTTATGGTGACCCAAAATATGCTTCTCCGCACAAGTATTATGCATAATTCCTATCTCACAGAACTCGCACGATGTTACAAATTCCATGTCTCTGAAAACCTGGTTGCAAGAGTTACAGAGGTCACCTCCTACATCAAGGTCAGACAGGGGCTTTAACCATGCTTCCCGCCAAAGTATTATCATTGGTGTTATTAACCAGATCTCCATCAACCAACAATGAATATATATAGATTCAAGCCTGCTGCGATGGTGATTCGGTATATTGAATTATCGAAAATATAAGGAACGAAAACGCTACTTCTCCAGCTATCAAGGAAGAGATAACGAACAGAATATAGATTGCCTGTCTACTTAGTCCCGTCATGGCAAGCTTGAGTTGTATGTTCACAATTTCCAGGTAAATCTGGGAGACTGCCTAAAAAATTCATATGAATTATACAACGTGACTTTTTCGATATCCATAGTGGTAAATTCGTTTGATCTTCTCATTTCTCTAGCAACTAGCGGTACACTGAGAGGATCTGAAACTCCCCAGTCTGCTGCACTATGAATCATAATTCTTTCTGTTCCATACCTTCTTATTATTCCCATCACCCTTTCTGGAGAAAGTTTAGTAAAGGGATAGACTGACAGTCCTGCCCACATCCCTAACTGCAAGGTCTTTTCTATTGTTTCTTCTACGTTGTGGTCCACTAGTATTTTCTTTCTGCTATACTTATCCTCATTGTCTTCATTTAAAATACGCTCAATTCTTTTCATTCCTTCTTGTTTATTATAATGAGGTAGGTGAATTGTCATGAGCATATTTTTTTCTGAAGCGATGTCCATTTGTTTCTTGAATATCTCCTCTTCTAAATTGTTAATCAAATTGTACCCTATTTCTCCTACTGCTACCACCCTTTCTCGGTCTAGGTATCCATGGCTAATCATAGTGTGAAGAGCGTCAAGAGCTAGGGGCCTTTCTGCAGCTTCTTTTGGATTCACCGAGATACATACAAAGTGCTCAATTCCAAATTCTTTAGCTCTGGATGTTTCAAATGTTATCATATGCTCCCAATAGTCTTCAAACGTTCCCACGTATCTTCTTGGAGAGCCGAGCCAAAAGGATGGTTGTACTATGACTTCGATCCCTGCTCTAGACATAGCATCATAATCATCAGTAGTTCGAGAATACATATGAATATGTGGATCGAAATATCTGCTCAAACATGCCTTTCTCTCAATAACGATAATATTAAGCAAATGACCCGCTATCCGAACATAGGCTGTAATGATTGCTCCACCAGAATTCTATCTAACTGATACAAAATTAGCCTCAAGTTAGATCTTCAAAGCTCAGATCCGTTTTTGAGTAATATACTAATACACCCATATTACACTCAAATCCATTATTCCCCATATTATGGGTACCATTGCAGAACGAAGGAGAATACGCAGGAAGGAGCTTACCCTGGATAGTATCAACGAAAGGGTAATAAACTGTGACCTGTGTCCTCGCCTTGCAAATCATATCATCAACATAGGAAGAACAAAAACAAAGAAATTCAGAGATCAAGATTATTGGGCAAAGCCTCTTCCAAGTTTCGGAGACACGAGAGCCAGACTGTTGATAATAGGATTAGCGCCAGCTGCGCATGGTGGAAATAGGACAGGTAGATTGTTTACAGGTGACAGCTCGGGTGATTGGGTTGCCAGAGCATTATTCGAAACTGGATTTGCAAATATCCCCACTAGTAAATCCAAGGATGATGGACTCGTACTCAATGATGTATACATAAGTGCAGCAGTGAGATGTGCCCCTCCTCATAACTCTCCCACAAGATTAGAGATATCTAACTGTTCGCAATACCTTCGTTCAGAATTAATCATATTGGACCGAACTGTTAAAGTTATACTTACGCTTGGCAAGATTGCCTTTGATGCGTACTGTCGAATAAAGAATCTGTACCGACTGAAATTTGGTCACAACAGCAGTCATAATATTGGCAATGGAAAGATCCTCTTGGCTTCTTACCATCCAAGTAGACAGAATACGAACACAGGAAAACTAACATGGCAAATGTGGATAGAGACTTTTAGGATCGCGAAACTCAGGATGTATAGAGGAGATAGTTCTTAAATGATATTCTGCTACAACACTATCTTGGCTAAGATTTCACTATAGAAAATAGCGTGATCGTTTGTCTTAAAAAGCCTTTCAACAACAAAAGTAGATAGCGAGAACAAAAAGATAGTCCTCTTTGATATTCGAGTTATTATGTAGATATAAGTCCTAGGAGAGATGTTAGGAAAGTTTAAGTCATATAATTAGGTCATTTTTTTGATGGAAGCATCTGGCCGGAGTAAGATGAAAATCTTTCTCCGAATAGCGGTATTACATCCAATATTCTTCACCATAACTTTCTCTTTGATATATAATGATAATTTACAAATAGCTGCACAAAGTTCTGACGATGGAATCAATGCCACTAGTTCTTTCCAACCTAGTCAAGTTAGGTTAAACTTGGATAATAACGACGATTTCAAGATCGAAGGCATAATAACACCTGATACTGATGACCTTACGGCTCAAAGAAGCTCAATATATAAAACTCTGGATGGAACATGGCTGCTTGTTGTTGTAAATGGAAATGTAGAATATTTTAAGACAAACTTGACAATGGTAAGACCTATAGGGACTGATTTGCATGATCATTTAATTGAGTTCAAATCCGATGATCCTGATGTCCTTCTATTGCCTAATAATACTGCGTTAATTAGTCCAAATCTTGCCACGCCTGAAATTGCGGCCTTAAATCTTTCCACAGTACAAGAAAGCGATAAGAATGTTACTTCCTTGTCACAAACTGATGGGACAGTAGCATTTTCTGGTACAGCAGATATTCAAACTAATGGAGTAATTGAATGGAGGGGGATTCCAACATCTGTTTCATTACTCAACGCTAGTATAATTAATATAAACATAACTCCTGAAATAGTCAACGACCATTTCTCAGAAAAGCCAATAAATGGTTCAGTTACCTCCATTGAGCCGATTATTATTACTATTCAAAATAGGACAGGGTAAATAGTTGCTTTCAGCTTCAGGTGATAACAGCCAAATTCGGGCAAACCTTTGTACGATATTATGTTAAGCTCTTACATAATTTTTTTTAATACACATTCAAAATAACCCTCTACAATCCATAGTATATCGTCATGGTATTTGGAGATGGCAAAAAGTGGAATAATAATGTTCAAAGTGAAAGTATTCGTGATAAGTTAAGAGAGGCTGCACAGTCTCAGGCTCCGCTCAAGCCACGTATAGAAGAAGCGCAAAGGAAGTTACAGATCCAGATTTCCAAATTAGACGCAATTTCTTCTAAAATGCAGGAAAAGGATAGGGTAATTTTTAATCGTATTGTTAATGCTATGCAGAATCATGATAGCCATTACGCTAAAGTATTATCAGGAGAGTTATCTCAAATTCGTAAAACTAATAAAATGGTTAACTCTGCCAAATTGGCATTTGAACAGATTCAATTGAGATTAAACACAATGACTGAACTGGGTGATGTAGTAGTTACGTTAAGCCCTGCCATGTCGGTCATAAAGGGTATTCAAAGTGGACTCAAAACTATGTTGCCTGAAGCTGATCAATCATTTGGACAGATTTCTGATGTACTTGGTGGCATAATGGCCGGGTCCAGTCAGAT
>CAYTQD010000037.1:0-13834 GCA_964439995.1 uncultured Nitrososphaeraceae archaeon | reverse complement strand
TATCTGTGTCCACATTTCCAAATTGAACCAATACTCCTCTATTGCCTGCGTCTACTGTCCTTACGCTTGATACAGCGATTATCGAGACTATAATAACGCCTATTACAATAGGAGCGATTATTTTTGCTCTGGACCTCGAAGCGCCCGTTGATCCAAATGGTTCATCTTCTGGTCCTCTCCTTCCTCTGTAGGGCTCATCTCGTTTGGACGGGTCTGCCATGTAATAATAATAATGATCAGGCCTACTCTTCTATTAAACCTTGACATAAATTAACAGTCAAGGGTTAATTGGAAGTAGATATTTCTAAAAACATAAGGTTATAGATTGAGTTCTCCTCAGGTTTCTGAAACCAAACAATCTAGGTCTCAACACTAATTATCTTTCGGTCTTAATCAATCTAGACGCCAATATGCGGAGGAGAGTATGAGAAGCTAGGGCTGCTTCTCGGTAGTCATTATTTTTCAAAGACACTTCAACTAGGTCCATACCAATTAGTTGGACAGTCTTGTCGATACTCCTGATCAAATCTGCTACCTGAAATGGGTTCAAGCCGAAAGGCTCTGGCGTTCCGGTGCAGGGAACATATGGAAGGTCGTAGACGTCTATATCAAACGAAATGTATATCTTTCTGTGTTGAGTTTTTTCTCTTAGATCATTTTTCACGTTTTCGATGTTATCATGAATACTCCATGCATCAAAAGTTTCAACGTTGTAGTCTTCTGCCATCCTGTTCTCTTCCCGGTCGCCTTGCCTAGTTCCTATTTGAATTAGATCACTACCTCGTATATGACCTTCCTTTAATAGATGAAAGAAAGGGGTTGTATGACACATCTTGATCCCTCCATATTGCTCCTTCATATCTCTATGAGCGTCAAAATGAATTATCAGAGGTTTTTCCTTAGCCATGGCTTTGATGGTGTAGTATGAAAGGGTGTGTTCGCCTCCTATCATCAATGGTACTTTTTTTGCATCTGTATACAGTAATGTTGTAACTCTAGGAATAGTCTCATCAAAAAATACCATCTCAGAGGTCGTGATCCCTATGTCGTTGTTAGTATCAATATATTTACGATCTTGGTCTCTAACAGGCAAAGATGAAGGTATCTTGAGATCTCCTATATCGTAGATTCTAGCGAAATCTTGTAGATCTCTCTTCTCTTCAAAAATATATGTTTCGATCTGACATGCAGAAGTCATTCTGACAGCTTCAGGACCCCTGTTCGTACCCTTTCCAAAACTTGTCGTAATATCTACCGGAAGGCCGTATAAAACAGCGTCTGAGTCAGTAAACGAAATAGTCCGAGGTATGTCTGCAAAGCTTCTTTGCGCAGGAGTTTTCTCCGGACTTATGAATAAAGGCTCCAATATTTCGAATACATTTTTCAACAATAAAGCGGTAAATAACTCAGATTAAAATTTACCTCAACGGTTATGGTTACCCTCTCGATTAAATGACAACAGTTAGGATTACCTGCTTTGAAACATGAGGCCGGACCATAAATATGGAAGGGTTTTAACTGTGGAAAATTTTTAAGGTATGACTGAGAAGACTACAGCAATTGATCAGGTCGAGTCACCATATAGCTATTGCTGCATTGATTCTCGGGATTACCATGATAAGCAGCGCATATTATTTTGGTAGCGATCTTAGGTTTGTGAATGCACAGGAAAAGTCGTCAACATCTGATCCTGAGACGCCATTTACGAGATGGTACGAAGAGCAAAAGAAATACGGCCAGATAGTTGACCCGCTAGCCGTGAAAATTGAATCACCTGCTAAAGGTCAGGAAGTGCCCTCCAACCAGCGACTAGATGTGACGGGAATATCTTCCGACAATTCAACTTCAGATTGTAAAGTATCTGTGATAGTGAATGGTATAAGGCCGTACCAACCAGCAGTGGCAAGGGGAACGGGTGGAACTAATGACTACTCGACTTGGGACTTTATGATTACTCCCGAGTATGCTACTATAGAAGAGGGTCCAGATAACAAGATCACTTCAAAATTAGAATGCACGCCTAACTTAACCAAATGGTATAGCGTAAATGTTACCGGTGTAGATACAGCTGCAAGAATAGATGGAGGAGGGCAGACACCTTTTCTTTCTGCTCCCTCATCGCCGGTGCCACTTAGCAGCGACGATGTTCAGGGTACAGGCTCTGCCGGCGGTGGTAGAGGTAGCTCATCTCTTGGTCCTAGTGGGAATGCTGAAGGACCAGCATTATCGATCTCTCTTGATATTCTTGAAGACCCGGTAGGCGAACAAACCGTTGAGGCCACAGTACTTGATGCTGATTCAAATTCTCCGATAGAAGACGCGCTAATAGAGTTAGTACTAACGGACTCTGATGGAAATATAATCGACGAGTTCTCAGACGAAGACGGAGATATATCACACATAGTCGAGACAGATGGAACCGAGGGTTTAGAAGAATTAACAGCCACAGTACAAGCCTCTGCAGCAGGGTATGAACCGGGATCTGAAACAATAACATTTGATATCGCTGAAGAGGGTGGAGATGCAAGTGCAGAAGGTGATGACACAGTCGATGACGGTGATAATGACGATGATACTCTTGGCGAGCTATTTGAGTAACTTTTTGAGTAACTTCAGTTTGTAATGCTAGGTCTGATCATGCCGCTTAGAAGCTATCGCAGGTTACTTGCTCCAGAAAAGCTCATCCAACTTTGCTTGCCGGGGTTTACCCAACAGTGACTTGAAATTGACGCCTAGTGACGAAAGCACTTGATCAAAAGTTCCCTCCATTGTTTCAAGATATTTCTCAATATCGATCTCCTCTGTTCTAGCAAGACCAACAGGTTTCACCCCATCAGCAGTTTTTGTCTTGACGTAGGAGATAATGTCACCTGCCTTAACTTCTTTTCCTATATCTGTCAATAATTTCGCAGCTTTGATGTGCTGTGGTAATCCTTTGAAGTTTGCCATAACATCCATAGCTCTCCCATCCAGAGACCTTGAACCTACATTCTCTCCACTACTTGCTGATATTTTTTTTCCATACTTCTTTGGGGATTTGTTCACCATAACGTTGAAGCTAAGATCTTCCTGAGAAATCCTGCCAAGCTCCAGGTTGTTGGCATTTTCCTGAATTATATTTTTTATTTTTTCCTTGGCTGACTCGAAATCTTTTTCAGAGTTGACTTTGCTTAGAATAGCCAAAGTGGCATAGAAGGCCTTCCTAATGAAAGGAGGAGTGTGAGACTTTTTACCTGTTAAACCTTTTACATCTACTGTCCCGTCAGACAACACTCCTAGGTAGTTTTTCTTGAGTTCGCTAAAAACAATATATCTATACTGTTTATCGATCTCAAGGTCAACGCCCTGATTACTCCTAGCCCAAGAAGATATTTTATCGACGTTATTAGGAGATGGGTTTCTTAAGAACAGTGAGTCAGTATCTCCATAGATGACATCAATGCCAATTTCTTTGCATTTGTCGATGGTATTTGTGATGGTGCTTCTTCCAATGGCAGCCGTAGCATCAGCTACAGGAAGACAATAAAGAGGGAAAATCTCGGCCCCCATTACACCATAACTTGCGTTCAGAATAACTTTGATGGCTTGGCTAACGACGTTATAAAGCTGTCTTTCTTCTTCGGTCAAGGTCCTATCCCTTGACAAATGTTTGTAATAATTGACTCTTAGGTCTCGTAAGGAACCTATGAGAAACGATGTCAATCCTCTTTTTTCCTTACACACCCAATGCGAAGTTCCCAGGATACTCTGCGAGCGATCATTTTTACATGAGTCATGCACACAATTGACAGTTTCATAAGAGAGATTATGGACTTTGATTATGCTAGGGTAAAGGCTTGCAAAATCTACAACTATAACATTGAAATGGATTCCCAGAGTAGGTTCGACAACCAATCCTCCCCGGTATTTTTTCTCTCTTATTATAGCTGTGGTAGATGCAGTGCCTTTTGCCTGCAATTCATCGCGTCTGGGAATTAACGCGTTCTGACGGCGATGCTCGTAATACAGCATACCTCTTATCCACTGGTTAACTCCGAAACGAGCAATATCTTCTATCGACATCCTTCCAATTCTAGAAATTACGACTAAGAGTCTCATCAACAAGTTATCATTGAAGCTTGTTAACCTAAATGTAAGATCTGCGTCCTTCATGCAATACTGGGCTAATCTATCTATTGGAAGCTCGCTTATGTCCCCTTCAAATTCATATTTGCTTTCCTTTAGAAGAGCTTCAGATATTGCATTGAGTGTGAATTCTGAATACTTGTGGCTAAAAGCATAAATTTGAACAGATCTGTTTTGAAAGGTTCTAAACAGATCGATATGTATGCCGTTCTTAATCTGGACTGGTTCAGCCTGTATCCCTCTTTTCATAAAACTCTCCCTTTTAATTATAATAGGTATGTCTTGCTTGGCGATGGCTGCTCCATAAGCGGAATCTATCGCCGGATCCTGGGACCTCGCATAAAGATACGGCAGATCAAAATCATCGCCGTTGTACGTAATAATTACAGGGTAATGACTGATAATTCTGAAGGTTTCAATTAGCAGCTCTTTTTCTGTTTTGCAGACCTCCGCCTCTGGTATGAGTGGCTTCTCTGTGGCATTGGCACTACTGTTTGAATTTCGTCCTAAAACTAGTACTTTTCTTAAGCCGTCACTTCCAGAAAATCCAACGGCAATAATACGTCTATCATGATCCCGAGGATTTGGCATTCTTCCTTCTTCAGACTCAACTTCTATATCTACGGAGACCCGCTTTATATTAGGAATCGGTTGATTAAGAAGGTCAGCCCACTCTTGAATATAGCGTCTGTACTCGTTATCACCTAGCCGTTCTGAGCCCTCACTTAACTTATTCCATAACAAATCCTGAAGTTCCTCTTGAACCTTGTTAGACATAGGCTGCTTGAACCTAGTTAGTGAAGTCCCACGTCTTATGTAATAGGTTCCGACTATCAGACCTGTGTCGTACAGGTAGTTTTCATGATACTTTATGTCAGCCTCCCAAGACCTTATCCTCTCTCTAATACTATTCTCCGTACCGCCTATAGAAAGTGGATCCGGAGCAATTATCTTCAAGCATTCTATTTCATTATCTGATATTAAATTCCGTTTTTTCGTAATTTCAGATTTATATTTTCTTTGATTGATAAGTTCCTCTGCCACATCACGATAATCCATCTTTGTGTAACAATAAGGTAAGTGATCAGTCCTGTCACGCCAGTAAAATATACTCCGATCCTGTTCATCGTAAAATTTTAGGTACACCTTTTGTTCGTCTCCAGAGTAGATTGCTGACAATAGTAAGGCAGGTGTATTCTCTGGTAACTCTTTGGATTCAGAAGTGAATAGCTTTCTGGCGGGGATTGATGAGCTCAGCGAAGTTGAAGACAGAGCTATTACACTGCCTTTCTATTCTTAAATAGCATATTAAAATCTTAGGTGAAGTTCAGTAAGAGCCATATCTTTCGGCGGATATACGGAGTGCAGCAGTTCCGCTATTAGGGTATAAACAGCACTCTTTATAGGACAGGGCTGTTATATCCTGTTTGGTGCCGCATTATGGCGTCCTATGTTCATTTGATTCATATTAATTATCAAATTTGATAAATTGCTGCGACTCTTTTTCATAAATACGTTTGAAATAATCGATGATCGCTGGCATATGCCACTTCAAGACTATCTACTACCGCTTGAAAATATCAAGTTTTATAGCAAAACTGCCGTATCGTATGGAGGAAAGAGATATAGTATTCTTGTAACTGATAAGCGGTTAATCTTGTTTGCACAACGAGGGTATATTGTGAGATCTGACGACATAGTAAGTGAGGCGTTAGATAGTATCCAAGGAATAGAATATGCGGAGAAAGGACTACTATTTAGGAGAGCAAGAATTTCGATCCAGGGAAGTTCTAAAATAGAGGTAGAAGCTTCTCCCTCCGAAATGAAGCCGTTGTTTCATAGCCTACAATCAGTAGTTAACATAGAAAAGAACTAATCTTCCACGAAATTCGTAGGCTAATAGTCATCAACGATTTTGGGTTAAGCAAGCTTTGCATAGGCTCTCAAGAGTATATCACTTATCTCACTGTGGCCATGGGAAATGATGTGTAATAGCTCGAACGTGGTGTAGTATAGAAATGATTAATATCGATACGCTGTACGGAATCAGTGCATTAGGTAC
The DNA here is from genome assembly GCA_964439995.1 of uncultured Nitrososphaeraceae archaeon. Classification (GTDB taxonomy): domain Archaea; phylum Thermoproteota; class Nitrososphaeria; order Nitrososphaerales; family Nitrososphaeraceae; genus TH5893. The sequence goes on along the minus strand of CAYTQD010000037.1, from coordinate 7,647 downwards.
GTAAATACTGAGGTTATTGGTTCCGGCTTTCAAGTTGATTTGCTATCACAATATTACGATCAACATTTAAGACGCTCTTTGAATAGAAAATAGCAGATATAATTATCCCAGCTGCAATCAGTGGTCCCAAAATTTCTGCAAACCCAGAACCAAGCTCTGGAAGTACAGATTCAATCTTAGCTGAGACTTCCTCCCCTCCTCCTCCTGCTGAACCAGTATCTTGGGTTCCTTCGGCAGCCGTTGTAGCAGGTCTTGAACTTAGACTGATTGATCCTAGTGATGAACCACGCTGTTCAGCAAACCAGATTCTTCCTTGGTTATCTGGCACCAGCCACTGAACAAAGGATCCACTAGTGGGTACTTGAACTTCAGTGGTTTCATCATTTTCTGGGTCAATTAAACCAATTTCGTCGACCACATGCTGGGCAAACCATAAGTTTCCATAATCATCCAACGTCATACCAAATGGCAATCCTTCCTGATTAGGTGTTGGATATTTAGAAAATATATTAAAAACTGGGTCCAAAACAGAAATTGCATGGCCTTCGTGTTCGGAAACAAAAACCCGAGAGCTCTGTGGGTCAAGGAGTATACTAGTAGGTTCTACTAGTGCCTCACCTGAAGGCGTGTATTCAGTAATATTTCCGCTAACAGGATCTAACACTCCGACCTTTCCTACCGACTCTGTAAACCAGATTTTTCCTTGCCCATCAATCGCGATGGCCGTCGGTAGTGAGTTCGGAGTTGGAATTTCGTATGCGGTAAGTTCATTGGAGTTCGGGGAAAACCTGACTACGTTATTTGCTTGTCCGCCGACTACAAGCCATACGTCCTGGAAATTATCGATTGCCATACCAGCTGGTATTCCTTCTAAGGGAATCGCAATCTGCTGATTCTCTCTGCTCACCGGGTCGTAACTTCCTAGGATGTTTCCTGTCGGATCAATATACCAAATCTGTCCGTCGCGTCCAAGAGCGGTGCTAGTTATTAAACTCACGTTACCAACAGGATGAGCCGTGTAATTCTTAGATTCTATGTCAAATTCCCAAATTCTTCCACTTCCAGGTGTGGAGTCTCCTACCCATATTACCTGCTTCAACGGATCATAGACAGGATAGAGTGGAAGTGATTCTTGAGGGGTTTTGTATTCTTCGACAGTGAATTGCAAGTCAGAGACTCTTGGTTTGACTTGTACATCGAATATGTTTAACAGATTTGGAATCCCTGGTGTCGAGGTTTTACCCTGGACTTCAACTGACCACCTTCCGGGGATTGAAAAAGCTGCCTCAGCATGGAAACTGCCAGGAGATTGCTCGGTACTATTTACTACTATAGGACCAATTCCCTTTTCAACCTGAGTTAACTTTAAAACCGAAGAATCAACAAGAGTAGAAATAGAGTTATTCGAATCAAAAAAAGATACCTCAAACGCATTTTGACCTACTGTAAATGGGTCGATCACTAGTTGTATTTTTTGTCCACTATCAAGGTATGCTGTTTGTGAAAATTCTTTTGGGCCAGCATTGGAATTATCTTCTAAGGTTCCTGTCGTAGCAATAGCAGCTACTCCTAGACGCTCATACGCAGGAAATTCCCCTGAGGGGAGAGACATATTGGCCATTAACGATACCATGGCAAGTAACCCAACCCCAAGCGACGCTTCTATTTTGAGAGCTTTGCTGAGATGCTTCAGATGTTTAGCAAAGCTTGCCGGGCCTAATAGAACTGAGAATGACTGAAAATCCTTCTTATTCCTATTAGGAGTTCTGGACAACATAACCGATATCCCAAGCTTTCTCTGACTTATAACCTGATGATATCCGCCCAAGGCAATCATTACTGAACCGATTGATAGTTTTGCAAGCAGAATCTTTCCGTACAGAGATGCTAGGGTAATCCCTAGATCACTTTCTAAAGTCCACAACAGCAAAGGACCTGTTATTAAAATTACTCCTAGGGCTACTACAACAATAGTTGTGAACCTTGGAATTAGGATAGATATTACGATAGATTTTATCTTGTCCTCCATCTGCAAGACTCGTAGCTTGGGTATTACAGCAAAAGCTAGAAATATTAAGCCGCCTATCCAAATCGACGCGACTAGGCTATGGCAAAAGTCTGCAAGAATTGCTAAGGGATGACCGCTTGCCGCAGCATGAGCTATTAAGCTGTATGTAACAAGTAGCGCAAGAGCTAGGGCTAATACTGCTATAATCTCCAATCTGCCAACTTGTACTTCCCGTTTACGGTTATACTTCCGATATATCGCTACCGAAAGCACGGTCAAGGCCGAGGCTTGGATAATCCGTACGGTCCATACATTTCCAAACTTGGTTGAGATTATGTCCAAAATTGAAGCATCTACAGACTCTGATTGAACAATTATCATGGCTACACCTGAAACTAAAATCAGAGATGATCCTAGAATCAAAATCTTAATAGCACCATTGCCCACCAGACGACGGAATGGTTCCAGAGATCCAGAAAGCCAAGGCATTTGATTAAGTGGCTTCAATAACCATATCATAGCGAACGCAGCGCCGAAAGCAATAATCTGACCTACGTAACCAGGGAATCTTGATAAAGACTCCTCTACAGATATTATTTCTGTCTGAGGTTGAGATTGGGATTCTCCAACATCACTGCTTTCAGCTATTTCTGTTCCTATACCAAAGGTGATCGAATTATCAACTACATGCCCGTCCACCGCCGACAGCACTCTGGTATTGACAGTATAAATTCCGGGCTGAAGATTATCTTGTAGACCTACACCTATAGAAGCCGGCTCTCCGTTCACGTTGTGAGCGTCGCCTTTATCTACTGCGGTTCCATCAGGCCCCAGTATCGATATGTCGCTGTAAGGAAGTTCTATAGGTTCGCTAAAAAAAACGCTTACCTCTCCAACCTGCTCGGGAATATTCTGAAAAGGCTTTGGAGTAGAGTCAACAAAAAAAGGATGAGCTGATGCGTCGACTGCAGATGAAACATAAAGCAGAGTTATCGCCGATAAAACGTATAATGGTAACGCTGGTCGAAAAGAAGGGGAGAACAACAAAATTGATACAGATATTTGCTGTGCATTTCACATATTTGATTATTTATAATTCTATTTCGCTTTGTTGTGAGTCTCATAACGCCGTTGTAGATGCAATTTCAAGTTATCGACTTCAGATGAAGGGAGTTAGGTGCCGAAACATTATAAGAAGTTCTCTCTAATTTTTGATGATGAACAAGTTCTTTCAATTCCGATTCCCTATCAGTATTGTCATGTGGCGTCTCTTTTTCACAGCTGCGGGTCTGTTAGTCATGGCACTGTGCAATTATAATGGTGAAGTTCAGTATGTCTTAGCACACGAGACCTTTAATTTTGGCAATATATCTGTGTCCCCGGGATGGGAGGTTGAGCCGCCGCTTGTGGATCAATTGAATTCTATAGAAATCGTTGTAGCTAATGAGGAAACAGGAAATAGCACAGCTATTAGGAACGCATTCTCTGAGCTGGATGCAAGTATCAAATCTGGAGGCCTGACAAAAACCTTGGATTTTGCACCTCAAGAGGAATCAGCCGGCCTATACAGAGCCGAAATTCTACCTACACAGGTGGGTAGTTACTCACTGTTATTAGTAGGACAAATCAACGGACAACCCATAAATTCTGAGATTGGAATTGAAGACGTGGAAGACGTAACCCAGTTTGCGTTCCCTCTGCCGCAGAGCAAAGGATCGTCAATTTCTGCGCCGATAGCTTCTGCAGCTCCGTTACAAGGTGGAGCAGGTACCAATCCCCCAGATTCATCTCAGCTACAAATGCAGCAGCTATCACCCTTGATATCTGACTTAACAAATCAGATCAATTCAAGTGCTGAAACAGCTGCCAGAGCTGAAGGTGTTGCGGATGAAACTGGAGAGATAGTTGGACAACTCAGTAGTAATGTCGACAGGGCCTATGTGTTTGGCATGATAAGTATGGCCGTAGGGATCTCAGGCATCATAATCGGGGCATTTGCTTTAACAAGGAAACGGGATCGTTTAGGCTTAGTTGAAAAAAAGAAATAGAGCTTAAGCATCAAATCCAAGTTTAGATAAATCTAAAATACATAACCCTAAGCAAGAAAAAATGAAGTTCCTTTAACTCTTCATTTAGACGGAGATCTGCGCGTCACGCGATGTGCCAAATAAAGCACCATGCCAAACAATCCAGCTATTAACACCGCAGTTGGGCCTGCTCCCTCAAACTCTGGTACGACTTGAATTGGCAGATCAATCCTTGCCGTGGTATTTCCGATATTATCTATTTTGAGGATATAAAATCCTTGTTCAGGAAACACATACTTCTGACTCGCCTCCTGCTGACTTGTGCGATGACTTTCGCTAAGAAGGTTCCCCTTATTGAATAGCATGATATCATATAGTACGTTTTGAAGCTCCTCCCCCGAGCTTGAATTTACAAATTTTATATCAAATGTATTTTCGCTACCTATAGCGTTTGGAGTCCAAGCTATCTTAGCCTTGAATAAACTTTGATTCGAGGTTTTTATATCCCCGGATTGACTCGTTACTTCAAACAGCATAGGTGTCGAGCCATTATTCGTGATTGCCGAAGTTGTATCATTTGTCCTTGGAGATGTATCGAGCATAGATGCAGTTGTTTCGTTTTGCGCAATTACAGCTATAAAGGACAGAAAGAATGTTGGTAAGGCAATAAACATAAAAACGGTCAGATAGAAGAATCTCAGAATAAAATACATGGGATAGAAAAATACGTTTATTATAGTATAAATTGGTTTTCTTATAACTATTATAAAACAAGTGTCAGACCATAAAATATGAATTCTTTCGATCTAATCGTACGTTTTTTACTGTTGAGTTAAGGAAACTTCTATGTAAACATCGTCTGGGATCTTTAATCTCATGAGCTGTCTTATTGACCGATCGTCAGCTCCTAAGTCTATGACTCTCCGATGTACCCTCATTTCGTATTTATCCCAGGTATTTGTACCCTGCCCGCAGGGAGACTTTCGAGTAACAACTTTCATTTTCTTTGTTGGTAAAGGGTGTGGTCCTTTGAGCTTTATACCATTCTTTTCACCTATTCCTTTAATTTCGGAGCATACTCCTTCAAGTGTAGAAAGATTAGTTGACGTTAATTTTATTCTCGCTTCTTGTGCCAATCTTATCTAGCCCTCTTCTGCCATATCATGATCAGGCTATTTTTTTGTTCTACTTTTTAGCCAAAGGATCAAACTTTTCACCAATTGATTTTACTACTCCTGCGGCTATAGTCGTTCCCATATCTCTCAACGCAAATCTTCCTATCTCTGGAAACTCCTTGAAGGTTTCTATTGCTAGAGGTCTGACAGGTCTTATCTTGACAATTGCAGCATCCCCTGTTTTCAGGAACTTTGGTTTTTCCTCCAACGTTCCGCCAGTCTTGGGATCAATTTTTGCCACAAATTCACTTAACGTAGCAGCGACTTGTGCTGTATGTGCATGCAATACTGGGGTATAGCCTGGAGCCATTGCTGTAGGATGATGAATCACAATGATTTGTGCTTCGAACTCCTTAGCAACAGTTGGAGCCCCGTTGGAAGGCCCAATAACATCTCCGCGTTTAATAGCCTTTCTATCTACCCCTCTTAAATTAAAGCCGATGTTATCCCCAGCTTCAGCTGAATCCATCTGAGTATGATGTGTTTCAATTGATTTCACCTCGCCACTAACTCCCGCGGGCATGACTATGACCTTGTCATTTGCCCTAATTTTCCCTGTCTCAACTCTCCCTACGGGGACAGTGCCTACTCCGGTGATCGAATAAACATCTTGAACGGGGATCCTCAGTGGTTTTCCGGTTGGCTTTTCAGGGGCTTCAAACGTATCCAAAGCTTCGGCAAGTACAGGACCCTTATACCATGGCGTGTTTTCAGACTTCTTTACCAAGTTATCTCCTTTCCAACCAGAAACCGGTATGAAGTTGACTTTGGAAGTGTTATACCCGACCATCTTCAGCATTTTTTCGACTGTTTCCTTTACTTCCTTGAATCGACCTTCAGCATAGCCAACATCATCCATTTTATTTAGAGCAACTATTATCTGGCCAACGCCTAACGTTCTAGCAAGAAAAGCATGCTCCCTGGCCTGCCCTCCCGGATCTGTTGCCGCTTCAGTCTCTCCGGGCTTAACAGAGACAACTAAAATGGCAACATCAGCCTCAGAGGCACCAGTTATCATATTTTTTATAAAGTCTCTATGACCTGGCGCATCGATTAAAGTGTAAAAGAACTTGTTAGTTTCAAATTTTTGAAAAGCAAGATCAATAGTTATGCCTCTATCTCGTTCATCCTTAATGCTGTCCAAGACCCAGGCGTACTTGAAGGTATCACCCTTTCCTGTAGATTCTGATTCCTTTGCAAATGCATCGATAGTTCTTTGATCTATTACACCCAGGTCTACCATTAAGTGACCCACAATGGTCGATTTACCATTATCCACATGACCTACTACAACCAAGTTCATGTGTGGCTTCTTGCTTGCACTCATACACGGTAGAACGTTAAGAGGGCCTTATTTGTATTTCGAATAGGGTCAAAACATTAAAAATCTTTAGCTTAGACAAAATCCAATCCCTAGCTTCACAGCTTCCCCCCGACCAACTTAGATTAAATTTTTTTAGTTTTTTGGTGTGAAACAGGATCTATTCTCTTGTAGTCATCTTCAAGCCGTACTATATCGTTTTCATCGAATGCACCATAAGATATTTCCAGGATTACGCACTTAGTTTCTTTGGCTTCTACTCTATGTCTTGCCTTTTTCGGAATTTCGATTGTTCCACCTTCCTCAAGTACAAAGAAGTTGTCACCAACCTGGATGTGCGCAATGCCGCTGACTATCCTCCAGAATTCAGATCTACTTTCATGATACTGAAGGCTTAATCGAGAATAAGGATTAACATATATCAATTTAACCGTGCATAATTTATTCTCATGGAATTTTTCAAACCTACCCCATGGCCTATTTTCAGAGTATACCTCCATGACAAATGTCTTCTCAGCACTAAATTTATTATTTGCCATGATAGACATTGCCCAATACGTTTTTATTGTTTGTTAGGATCTGATTAGTTAGGATATATCTTAGGGGTTTTAAATATAGGCAAGAGGAAAGTACTCAATGAATCATATCTGAAGGAATTAGTGATGCCTCAGACGGGGGAGATGTTTGGTAGAGTTATCAAGCTGGTTGGGGGCGACAACATAATAGTCAAGAGCTCCGATGGAAAGATCAGAACATGTCGAATTAGGGGCAAAATTAAACGAAAAATGTGGATTAGAGATAACGACTTGGTTCTTATAGCCCCCTGGGACTTTCAGTCGGAGAAGGCTGACATTATATGGCGTTATATTTCAGCTCATGCAGATAAGCTGGAACAAGACGGCCATTTACTAGGTCTTAGATAATATCCAACTTTTAGCAATCTCTTTGGGAATTCTTTATGTACCACATTGGTATACTAAGGATACCTTTTTCAGTGTTCAGAAGGAAAATCTTCAAAAACTTGCCTCTTCAGATCTTTTACAAAGCTCTCGGTATCCTTCCACCACCTCATCGTGGGTCAATTTTAGCAATTTCTTAAACTTGGTATCTCTTGCC
>CAYTQD010000036.1:13251-13943 GCA_964439995.1 uncultured Nitrososphaeraceae archaeon | reverse complement strand
GCAAGTAGCTTGAAGCTGAACCCATTTACCAGCAAGGTTCAAATCCCACCGGAGCTGCAACATGTTTCTACTTCAAGTACTTTCAGAAGCACTCCCAGAACTAAAGTTGCATCTACGACAAAGTGCATTCATAAATGTGTCTCACACGACAATAGATAGTCTTTAGGTAATAGTTGCTGCAGAATTGGGATCAATACCGCTTAGGATAGTCTCTAGGCTAATGCAATATTCAATTACTGACAGTAACTTTTATCATCTTCGCCTTCTGAGTATCAACTGGTGCATCGGCAGAATCGGTTTTTAACGACGCTATTTTATCAACTACATCCATTCCAAAGGTTACTCTTCCAAATATAGTATACTGACCATCTAGGAAATTCGAATCTTTCAAGACTATAAAGAACTGTGAACCTGCACTATCTGGATCCTGTGACCTTGCCATAGATAGTGTTCCACGAGAGTGTTTATTTTTGTTAAACTCTGCTTTTATATTCCAGCCTGGACCGCCTGTCCCCCATCTGGTTCTATTGTTCAGATCCCTTGTATTAGGATCTCCGCCTTGTATTACAAAATTTGGTACGATTCTATGGAATATTAATCCATCATAGAAGCCTCTATTCGTTAATTCTTTAAAATTCTCAACTGTCTTTGGTGACATCAAAATAGAATTTTATATAGAGGATGCACCAAAG
>CAYTQD010000036.1:7603-13241 GCA_964439995.1 uncultured Nitrososphaeraceae archaeon | reverse complement strand
TCTGGATAAAATTCTATTTTGATGTCACCTAAGCTGGAACTTATAACACCAGTATTTGCTATTTGCAATCTTCTTTCATCATCTGACAGTATGTTTTATTTGTTACTGGACCTAAACTTTAACAATTAACTCATTTTATGGCTCAACCCCACGTCTTCAGATATTCACATCATGTATGGGGAGCTTGGTTTTTAGCTTTCATCGTTCTAACTGCATGACAGCTACTGCATTTATAGAACTAACTTGCATACGGTTAGGCTCATCCATTATGACCGAGAACACAATACCCAGCAGATTAATCTTTCATACACTAACAGATCATGCCAAAGCCTACAGCTCCTCTCCTTCATCGTTGTTGTCTACCGCCGCGTCTTCCCCTTCTTCCCCTTCCCCCTCTTCTTGTTGTTCCTGGTCTGTTGGTACTTCTGCAGCTGGTGATGATACTGATGAAGGGCCAATTCTATAAATAATTCCATTATCATACGATAATACATACAAGTACCCATCATCGGGCCCGGTTTCTAAATCTGTTATACTTCCAAATCCGCTGCCAAGAATTATGGAAGATTGCTCCTCTTCGTTGTCCACTGTCAAATCAGGGATATTATCAAGAACGAATCCATCTCTCTCTGGATTCACTTCAAAATAGTATAGATTTCCATTATTATAATCTCCAACAAATACATTGTTTGAGTAATCTTCACCCAGAGTTGATGATTCAAGGAATTCTATATCGGTTACTGCAATAGGATCTGGCCATGTTAGAACAGGGTCTGCATAGTGAGAACCTGTGAAGCTTACCAAGTCTTCTTCTGAATCGCCAGATTCAGAAATAGGACCCATAACCGTCTGCCAACCACTATTAAATCCTGGCCTTACCAAGTTAATCTCGTCATTTGATGCAGGCCCGTTTTCTGTATCCCAGGTGTTTCCTGTAATAGGGTCAAATGTGAGTCCAAAACTATTTCGCACTCCATATGCGTAGTATTTACTTAGCGGGTTGTTAGAATCTGCAGATAATGGATTATCTGGGGCTGGCGATCCATCATTTGGGTTCACTCTAAATATCATACCAGTATCATCTGGATCTGGACCATCCGGAAAATTCTGAAGCTTTCCGTCATGGTTTAGGTCTCCTATAACTCCATAAAGATAGTTGTCAGGTCCTATCATCAACTTTCCACCATCATGATTTGGACCCGGTATCGCTGGAAGATCTACTATCAAAGTTGGATTATCAAGTGTCTGGCCATTCCAATTGTATTTGTAAACTCTATTTCTTAGATCTCCTTCTCCTCCATCTCCAGGTTCAGTATAGTACAGGAAAACATCCTGCGCCCCAGCGCCCTGACTAGGACTAGTACTACTATCCATAACTGCAATACCAAGCAACCCACGTTCATTTACTGAGTCAACAGATAACTCTAATACTGGTTGAGGCTGAAGCTGTCCGTTTGAGACTAGTCTAACTTGACCGTTTTTTTCCAATACTAAGATATTGTTGTTATCTATGAATGCCATACTTGTGGGAGAACTCAAACCTTCCACAAATGGCTCTACATTAAGATTTTGATCATTAACGGATTGTGCATATGCTGCGATTAGTTCATAGTGTATGGGCTGTAATGCTAAGCAAGCTGAAACACAAGCCACCGTTAAAGATTTTATTGCCGGTTTGGACCATAGATCAGAGGCCCGTCTGAATACTTCATGTTTCATAATCAGCCTTACATACTAAGGTTCTACAATTTATATTCTTTAGCTAGCTAGAGTAGGCTGAGAAAATAGAAACATACTGTCGATATTTCTTCTTGTAACTTGTTCCCTGTCTTCATATGATTTATAGGATGACGCAGAGTCATTATTTCCACTCCCATTCTTTATTTAATATGTTTCCTGCATTATCTACTTCAGATTCAAAGACAGTCATGATATTATTAAGAAATGCAAGCTTTCCTTTTGATGTCGTATAGTAAAATGCAGAACCACGGAATAAGATGTTATCTTTGTTTTCATTTCTAACACCTTGTTGTTTTATTCCTCGAGCCTTCCATGTTGCTAGTTCCATTTCATATTTTGCAGTTATTACACCCTGTCCCTGACTGTAGTATACAGTATCATCTATTGCAGTGCTTGTAAATGTTCCAGTATCTATAATATTTACAGTGCCATGCACGACTCCCTCCAACAAGATAGTATTCTCTATTTTTGTTTGTGGCCCTAGCCCTACTGCAAATACTCTCTGGTCTGTAACCTTACCCTTTGCTTCGTAGATCAAATTTCCTAACATACCGCTGCAGGATCAGGTCTAGCTTAAATTACTTACTTAGCAGAGGACTGTTTGACAGACAGACAGTCCATGCCATCTAAGTATCAAGACTACGTTCTTAACTAGGTTTATGTTATGAGGTGTATGAGGAATATGAAGGCTCTTGGATATGCAGCTCATCAAGCAAAGGCGCCTCTTAATCAATACTCTTTTGAAAGGAGGGAGCCTGGCAATAATGATGTAGTAATTGACATTAAGTATTGCGGTATTTGCCATTCAGATATACACCAGGTGAATGACGAGTGGGGAATCTCCACATATCCCATGGTTCCAGGACATGAAATCACAGGCATCGTTACGGAAGTAGGCCAACATGTGGCACGTTATAAAGAAGGAGATAGAGTAGGCGTCGGTTGTTTTGTAGATTCTTGTCGCAAGTGCGGTCCCTGCCTTAAGGGACTTGAACAGTACTGTGTAGAAGGACCAAATCTGACTTATAACGGAGTTGAAAGGGATCGAAAAACTCGAACCCAAGGAGGATATTCTAACAAGATCGTAGTAGACGAAAACTACGTCCTTCGGATGCCAGAGAAGATCCCAATGGATCGTGCAGCACCGCTTCTCTGCGCAGGTATCACTATGTATTCTCCTCTAATGCATTGGAAAGCAGGCCCTGGAAAGAAAGTTGGTATAGTAGGTCTTGGTGGCTTGGGCCATATGGGAGTCAAGATTGCACATGCGCTAGGTGCGGAAGTCAGTGTGCTAAGTCATTCGCTTAAGAAGCAAGATGAAGCCAAAAGGATGGGAGCAGATAACTTCTATGCTACAGCATCTGACCTAGAGAGTTTCAAGAAACTTAAAGGGTATTTTGATCTGATCATAAACACACTTTCGGTAGAGATTGATTGGAATCGTTACCTGAATTTGTTATCTCTCGATGGGACTATGGTCGTAGTTGGGATGGGAGAAAAAACACCGCTTTCTTCATATTCACTTATCATCGCACGTCGCAGTCTTGCGGGCTCTGTTATCGGTGGGATAAAAGAGACCCAGGAAATGCTAGACTTTTGTAGTAAGCACAATATTGCCAGCGATATCGAACTTATCCCGATTCAGAGGGTTAATGATGCTTACCCACGGGTCGTGAACAGTGATGTCCGCTATAGATTTGTTCTTGATACAAAATCGCTTGATTGATTACTTATGGGAGCATCAATTCATACTGCAGCACATAGGGCCAGATATGTTATTACAGGTTTTCTTCAAAAAGATTCAAGATCTTGAAAGACTTTGACTGTGTTCACAAGTTTCTTCTTCATAATTATTACTTTGTCAGTCTACACTTTTACTGCTAGTAACCTGTGGAATATACTGCTTAGTCCTGCAAGTGCTCAATACAAAGGTCTAGACGAAACAGAGAGATTTCAAAGCAACAACACTACTGATGAGAGAACAATGGATATGCCTCTAGTGGTAAAACTCCTAGCTGACAATTTAGAGGCCAGTCTTAGTAAATCAGCTGCGATTTTGGAAATGACAAGTAAACTACCAGAAGTAAGCACTGCATGGTATGCTAGTTCTATCAGTCCCGAGTTACATGGAATACCACAAGACCTTGACATATCAAAAAGAAAAGTGGCACAGAATATTTTAATTGCAGATAAGGACTTTGGAGTCATCTTTTTTCTAATGCCAAATGGTGATATGTACATGGAAGAGCCATATTCTAATCAACAGAATCTTACAGGAGATAACTTTGCATTCAGAGGTTATTACAAAGGAGCTGTTAATACTGGTAATACTTACTTAGGAAATGTAATCATATCTGCTTCCTCGGGTCTTCCACAGACTTATATGGCAGTACCTATATTTTCAGAAAACAATAGGTCTTTGAGTAATAAGACCTTAACAGGAATATGGGCTGGAGGTCTGAATCTAGCACTCTTCGAAGAATCATTACAATCATTAAATCTAACAGATGGGTTACGAATTGTATATGTTGACCAATTTGGACAAAAGATTACTGATTCTAATAGATATTCTTCATTATTAGCTAATAAAAGCAGTAATGAATCATTCGCTAATCTACAAAGCTTCAGAAATGTAGTGGAAGATAGAAACTCGGGAACTATAATAGAAACAATCAATAATAATAAAATGCTTATCTTCTATGAACCTGTAAAATTTCGTTCCACTACTTGGGCTGTTCTGCTGATGAAGCCTTACAATAATGAAAATATAACCTCAGCTATGGCTGTCAACTAAGTATTAAACAAAAAAATAATATAAAAATCCATGATAGTAAGGGTCTACTTTTGCAAAGAACCTGATGTCGAAATTATCATGAAAGGTAACAAAATTGCCAGACAAGCATTAGACACCATTTATGATTTAGTTTGGGAGTGTGAATTTAAAAATATTCTCAATGTAGGAAGAGTATGGCTCAGGTTTAAACAGGAAGACAGACCCTTTGGAATCCCTATAAGAGATAAAAAAACTCATAGTAAAATATCCCCTGGAGATATCATCAATATCGATAAAGATTATTACATGGTTAATCTGGTTGGTGTTAGAAAAATGAGACTGGATTAGTATACCCAGTCTGGGATACTAACCTGCTCTGACATGAGTCTGTAAACATAGAAATGCAGCGTCAGATAGTGACTATGGATATGATGGTTTGGATTCAATGCAGGCAGTAAATTGACTGCCGGAGGAATAGCAGCAAATACATTGTTAGTTTCTTAGACTACACTAGCTACATGGAAGAGATCTGGAAACCCCTCTGCAGTGGCAGCAATTAATTGCTAGAATGATACAACCAATGAGTGCAATTAAATAGATTCCTAGTTTAAGCATAATACGATATAATCCTACGCTTATTTACTAGTAACTAATAAGTCTGATTTTTATATCACAGATACATGACCAGAATAGGAATGTTATGTCGTCTCTAGATTCTAAACAATATAAGGAAGGTGAACGGCAAAGCTGGGATAGAGTAGCTGAGGGTTGGCAGAAGTGGTGGAAAATAATTGAGATAGGTGCTGAGAAAGTCAGTAAGCGTTTAATAGAACTTGCAGATATAAGAGTGGGTTCTAGAGTACTAGACGTAGCAACTGGCATAGGAGAACCAGCCATTACCGCTGCAACCCTAGTAGGTAAGAGTGGCCACGTGTTGGCTGCAGATATATCATCACAGATGTTATCTATTGCAAGAAAGAGAGCCATTTCTTCAGGCGTACAACAGCTAATAGAATTCAAACAGGGAGATATTGAAACAATTGATCTTCCAGCTTCAACATTTGATGCAGTACTTTGTAGATGGGGGTTAATGTTTTTACCAGATCTCCGAGCCGGTTTATCCAA
>CAYTQD010000036.1:4709-7503 GCA_964439995.1 uncultured Nitrososphaeraceae archaeon | reverse complement strand
GCTGGTCCTATTCAAGCAATGTTGTCAGATCAAACTCAAGAAAAAAGGGAAGAGATATTGAAAGCAGTTACTGAAGTAGCAAAAAAATATGCTGACACAAATAGAGGTACTGTAAGGTTCAGTAACGAAGCTATATGTATTGTTGGTAGAAAATGAAATAATTATAACCCATAAATCTAGATCTACACTGGTCTTAATGACGATATAGAAGAAGAAAGGAGATCTGGTTAGTCAGAAGAGGCTATGTCGATATGTGGGTGTTGCCGCCATCATCGTCTATGACACAACACATTTTCCCCCGTAAATCAGCGGTAACGATTTTTTTTCGAAACTAAAGATAGTGGAGCTCCTACTGATTAAAAAAGGCTTTGACATTTGGTCTATACAGATAGTAAATTATTATAGCATTGATGATAATGTGAAATATCGAACCAATGTTTCCAACTACTATCGATCCAATACCTACTATTATACCAATTCCTGAAAGGATTAGTGTTAACGTCCAAGCCCAACTCTTTCCGTTCCATAACCCATAGGCCATTAGAAAGTATGCCAGTCCTAGAATGAATAAACCACCGCCGATGAAGATCCCGATTAGTGGTATTAATATCAACGTCCCAAGCGAGCTGACGAGGAATGCTATCCCGCCCAGTATGGCGAGTAAGGCAATTATTGTAACCCCGATTGGTCTCTGTTTGTACACCTTTCTACTCACTGCGAGCTTTATCCAGTCCAGAATATATTTGAATAGGAACTGGTTTTTACATAGCACTCTGATTCCTGGCCTTTGAATTCAATACCACCACATTAATATTATATTCTTCTTAATTTGGAGTTCATTGAAGTCTAGTCCTGGATCTGATTACAAATCAAGGGATACTTGGACTAAACGCTTCACAGCTGCAGCTATAATACAGGGTGGTATTGTTGTAGCTCTAACAGCCTTCTTAGTCCTGAGCCAAATATCGTTCTTAAAACCAGAGATATCAAGGGTAATTGCCTCCGGTGGGGCTGGAACATGGTTTACAATTGGTTACCTAATCTATATTATTGTAGGGGTAATTGGAGTAGCAGTTTCGGCAGTATTCTACCATTACCTTGAAGGAGTCTTAGAGAAGCAACAATACTTTAGCAAGAGTACAGTTGCAAAAGTGCTTGCATGGAGCCACCTACTAGTTATGAATATTGGTATAGCCGTAGCGGCAGGTATGCTTATGTATGCAGGCTATGTTGCAGGGGCAGCTATGCTTCCAGAAGGTGTTGGCGGCAAAGGATTTGAAGCAGGCCAAGCACATGAATTGATACTAGGCCAATTTGTTGAGCCAATATCGGTTTCAATTCTGGTACTTCTTGTGGGAATTATATTAGGTGGAATAGGATTCCTGCTTGCATTTCGTTATGGCAATACTAACAATAGATTAGTCTAGTATATCATGATAAGGCTTTTTCCTGATACTTATGATCTCTTTTCATAGATCTTTTCTTAGTATGTGGCCTTGTTCTTAACTGCCGCCCACAACAAGGGCAGAGTATTCCACGATGAATTAGGTACACTTCGCATTTACTGCAATACTTAACGCCTAATACATAACTAGCCATACCTACTTTGATTCTAGTACATATATTCCTGCATGGCAATAATGAATACCAGATCTAGGAAAATAGTATGGCAGTTATAAGGAATGACAAACTATACGGGGAGGGAGACGGCAGAAAGCTATATGTGCAGCTAAGGTAGCTAAATAGAAATCAGGATACGAGTGAGCTAAATGGAGATATCCACACAAATCGAATATTGGAAGCACTTTAGCGAATGTAAGATTTGTCCTACTGAGATACCCATACTAGTCAATGTTATGTGACAAGTTGATTTGGTTGATAGTAATAAGGTTGATAGTGATATGATGAATAATAATATACAACAACTACGACATATAGATAGTAAATATATGATGATATACCAGTTTTATCTTATCAAAAATAAAGGTGTAAAGATATTCTCAGTTATATCAGTGTCAGTACTGGTAGTAGCATTATTATCTCTATTTATTGTTCCAATAAATCCAACTTATGCTAGCACTAATCAACTTCCACTTAATGCTACAACCAACGAAATGCTGGCAAAAAATAATCCTGTAATTATCTTGGAGGGAGCAACTGTAATCGACGGAACAGGCGCCTTACCTAAACCTAACACTACCATAGTCATTGCTGGAAGTAGGATAGCAGATCTCTCTAGTGACACGATAGACAGCTACGACCTTAATTCCTCTAGAGCCGGACATGTCATTAACCTAACTGGCAAATATGTTATGCCTGGACTATTTGATATGCACGCACACGTTGCAAATGTAAGAAAGAACTCATACAATCAAGATGAGTCCGAATATATGCTACGCATGCTATTGACTAATGGAGTTACTACCATAAGAAACCCCGGGGGTCCTACTGAACAATCAGCAGCTCTCAAAGAAAATGTGTCTAAAGGAAAAATAATAGGGCCACAAATTTTTACTGCAGGAGAATTGCTCAATACACCGCAAATTCCAGTACCCTTTGTAGAAAGACAGGTTCAGACAGAGCAGGAAGTAAAACAGGAAATTCGTACTCAAGCAGCAGCCGGTGTAGACTACGTCAAGCTATATGTAGGAATTACCCCAGAATTAGCACAGGTGGCAATAGATGAGGCTCATTCCAATAGAATAAAGGTTATAGGACACTTGTATATGACAAGTTGGACGGACGCTGCTAACCAGGGTATTGGTGACAATAAGACAGCAGTCAATCACATTGA
>CAYTQD010000036.1:0-4609 GCA_964439995.1 uncultured Nitrososphaeraceae archaeon | reverse complement strand
CCAGTACCAATATCTCTGGCCTAAGATATTGCAGCTCACAAAAATGATGTATGATAAAGGAGTCCATATATTATCAGGTACTGATATTCCAAACTTCGACTTAGTTCCCGGAGTAAGCTTACATCATGAGCTTGAAATTCTGGTAGAAGCTGGTATTCCACCACTGGAGGTTATCAAGATCGCAACTAAGAACGGGGCTCAGGCCCTTGGTATTGAAGAAGATGCAGGTACCATAGAGGCAGGAAAGCAAGCAGATATGCTAATATTATCTGACAACCCGGTAGATGAGATAAGTAATACAAAAAAAGTTGAGGCAGTGATTAATAACGGTCAATTTGTTGAGATAAACAACACATTTTCAGGGTCGTAGCCAAACTTGGAGATAAGCATATAGATACAATTATTTAATATAATATATCCCACATCTATGAAAGCAGAGCCGAACAATAAATCAAAATCATCCTTATTATTATATTCCTCCTCACTCACAACAAGTCTTGCAATAGTTTACTTTGGTGTATCTATAGGTTTAGCTCTTCAAATTGGAGCAGCTAACTGGGATATTATATGGCATGGCATCACAGATGTTGAGAGCTTCTTTACACCGCCTCACACGGTATTATATTCAGGGGTAGCTCTGACCATTGGATCGATTTTGTTTGGAATAATTCAATATGTAAGGTTAGGAGGAACAAAAGAAGAGAGAAAGAAAGAAAAAGAAAGAGAAAAAAAGCTCGGACAGCAACCACTGTTAAGTAAATCAAGTGAACTCACGACGACTAAAGAGTCGTTATTGAAAGGTCTAAGAGATTCAAGACAAAGTTCAGCCTCTTCATCTTCTTCATTACTGACTTCATTTAATTGTTTGATACAATCCTTATTCAAAATGCCATACCCTATCAAGCTCGTTGCTATTGGTACCATTACTGAGATTTTTTCAGGAGGATTTGATAACTGGTGGCATTACAATTTTGGATTTGATGGACTCCTTAGTCCTCCCCATTTAATGCTTACTATCGGAATGCTAATAGCTGTTTATGGTGCATTGATAGGCATATACAAACTGTTACATCTTAATATCAAAAATAGTAAGAGTACCTCACTCAAAATATCCTTTATAGTAGCCTATGCTGTTGCGTGGTTAGTCTCGGTCAACACGATTTTCATGTTTAGCCTACCCTATTCTAAAGGTCAGGTCTTTGATTTTAATCCAGATCCATTTGCAGCAATTATTATTGCGACTAATGCAATTCCATTTGTTTCTGGGATGCTATTTTATTCAGCTGCAAAAACTCTTAGAGATGTACATTTTAGGTTTACTTTCATTACTTTAGCACTTATGATTATACATTCAACAGCGACTATAATATCAAACAGCCATTTTTTAATATTGTATCCGTTGTATCTGCTCAATATTCTACCTGCATTGACAGCAGACATCCTAATCTGGTCAAGAAACCAATACTATGAAAGACAACAGAGGACACTGCTAGAAAAGCAAGCAGGAGATGCACACTTCACTTTAGAAAGACAAAAAGTAGAGACATCATACCGTTTGGGAAATAAAAGAATAATGATATTTTGTTCGGCGATTGTTCCTATGTTTTTTATAACCATTTTCTTTCCTTGGTCTATCAACGCTTACAAAGCATTCTTTGGAATTGATATGAATACTTTTGAAAGTATAGCAATCTTTAATCAACTATTTTGGCCATTTATAATCCCATTTGTGATTCCTGTAGCTGTTTTGATGTCAATCGTGGGTAGTTATATAATGTCTAGGATTCTTGATAAGCTCTTGTAGCACACTTTTTCCTTACTCATAAGAAAGAAATAAAGAAAGAGAGATTTACTCAGATGGTTTGCACATGATTCTTAGAGTCTATTATTCTGATAGAATAGATTCATTTTCTTCCGTCAAGAAAGGAGTCTATTCTAGGGTCGTCGCAACTAGGTGTGTTATCTACTGTAAGTTGTTCAGTTCTTTCGAATTCACAAAAGTGTTGTACTCCTGCTACAGCTTTATCACATAAGGACAATGATTGCTCATCTGGAATCTGGCTTATCGGATGACATATATCTAATATTTCTAGCGCTGCTGCATTCCATTCCTCGGCTGCGACTATAACTTCTCTCTCTGCACTTTCAATTGTTGTTCCTGTTGCTGTTGCTACTGCAGGTAGTGTAAAGAATAAAACAAGTAGCGAATCTGAAACAGCTTCCAGCTTTTTCACAGTACTAATTTTCCACTCATTTATTTAAGAAATTCTCTAGATGGCGATAATTTCGAGGCAGTCATATCCTAAAGACTAATTAATCTATGGAAGTTTAGCATCATTATCTAATAAGGCCTTTTATAGCTAAGAATTCTTCCTATCTATGTCTGAAAGATAACAGCTAGAATGCTTCTGATTAATCCACAACCTTATGTATCTACTGCCCCTTTCTTTCTTTCCCTTTATTCAAAAAAGATGACATCATCTTTTTTCTATCTTTGTGTGCGAAACATAACGCCCAACCATAAATTTCTAAATGTAGTCCGGTATCAATGTCTGTATCCATTCCTTTATTGATCAGCGTTTTGCTTGTTTTAACAGCAGTAAACCCATTCTTTGTTATCTCTTTTGCAAATAAAATACATTCATTTATTAATTTTTTGTTTAGAATCTTAGCAACTTCAATAGCTCTTTGACCACTCAACTCGCTTTGTTCCTTCTCTACTTCTTGTCTTTCTTCTTTGGAAAGATTATGTGTAGTTACTATTGCATTCTCTGCTAGCCTTATTTCTTCTGCACTCAAGCTGACTACTTTGTTAACAAGTCCAATTTTTTCTGCCTCTTCTGCTGTAATCATTTTGCCAGTATAGATAAGTTCTTTAGCCTTAGCAGGACCAACGATCCTAAATAGCCTTTGAGTTGCTCCCCATCCTGGAGGAATGCCGACAGTAACTTCTGTCTGACCTATTTTGGCATTGCTTGATGCCATTCTAATATCGCATGCTAATGCGATCTCACAACCACCTCCTAAAGCATAGCCATTAATTGCAGCAATGACAGGTTTTTCCAGATTCTCTATTTTGTTAAGCAAATTATGGATAAAGGTTGCATATCTTTCTGCTTCAATAGGATCAATATTTACTACATATCTCATATCAGCGCCTGCACAAAATGACCTTTCACCACTACCAGTAATAATGAGAACCTTTATCTCATCATCGGCCGCCACATCATCAATTGCCGTAGAAAGTTCTGTTATGACATCTTTGTTTAGAGCATTAAGAACTTCAGGCCTATTGATTTTTATAATAGCTATATCTTGCTGCGGATCGAGTATTACGTATTTCATTAGTTTATGTAGTTAGTATACTTATAAGGCACATAAAGAACTTACCAATGTGTTATCTTCAGCTAGACCTACAGAAGCATATAGAGCATCAAGAATTTCACCGATATTAGAGAGAAGAAAAGAAGAACTGCTACTGGCCTGTCTAGTTCATCTTCTAAATTATTTCATTCTATCAGCGGAGATAATGCTTCAACTATTGTTGGCTATATTTTTGCTATGAAATCAGAAGCCACAAATGGATTGGCACATACAACACGTTCGGAGGACACTTGATACGATTTTGCAAGTGGCTTTACTTCACAGATATTGAGTCTAACAAAGCCGCAAATTTAGTAACTGCAGTACACAGTACATAGCAAAAAATGTGGCTTTTGGTAGGTTAGTTAAATGCCCAAATCATGATACTAAGAAAATTTTATACATACCAATAAAATACTATCAAAGTGATGGATGCGGATATACAGAATTTTAAACATCGTTCAAAAACAATGTGGGCTTCGGGATCCTATGGGGATATAGCATACTACCTTCTTCCAGCATCTTCTCACCTAATTAAATCTGTTAATGTTCAATCTGGTGAGTCTGTGCTTGATATAGCATGCGGTACTGGTATAACATCTATAACAGCTAGCAAGCAAAATGCAAAAGTCACAGGTTTAGATCTAACTCCTGAACTCTTGGCTCGGGCAAGAGAAGAGGCAGCTATAGCAGAAGTAGATGGTATAGAGTGGAAAGAAGGTGATGCAGAAGATCTTCCTTTTGATAATGCTTCCTTTAACGTTGTACTTTCAAGCTTCGGACACATGTTTACGCCAAGGCCGGAGGTTTGTGTATCAGAACTTATTCGGGTTACCAAGTCAGGAGGGCGAATCGCATTTGCAACATGGCCACCTGAAATGGCGGTAGGAAGTGAGTTTATGACAATATCAAAATATATACAGCAATCTCCTAATGCACCACCTTCACCACTACTTTGGGGGGATCCAGATATTATCAGAAAACGTCTTGGTACTAATGTCAAAGAACTTCATTTTGAGCGAGGCTTTGTAAACGTCCCAATACTGAGTCTAAACCATTACTGGAAATATATGAGTACAAAGTTTGGACCACTTATCCACGCTGTTCAAACAGTAGGAGATAATAATAAAATTAATTCACTTAAAAACGACTATATACGTACACTGTCTGACTATTATACCGATAATATGTTGAGGCTTGACTATCTTGTTGCAGTGGCAGTAAAAGCGTAATGATATAATCTGTT
>CAYTQD010000035.1:0-14381 GCA_964439995.1 uncultured Nitrososphaeraceae archaeon | reverse complement strand
CTCCAGAAAGATCTCGGACTACGTCATAAATTCAAAAAATACAGATATTATATTTTCATCTATGGAGAACTGTGGTGGGTTTGAATCAAGAAACTTGTATGAAGGCGTGCATATTCTGCGAGCAATGATTACTGACAAAAGGTGTACGAAATTCCTATCGTTTGTAGGCTCTATAATATCCACGGGATTAAGAGGAATCATACGCGATATGCTCAAGAATAGGGTCTTTGATTGCGTAATTACGACCTGTGGGGCTCTAGATCATGATATTGCAAGGACATATGGAAGCTACTATTTGGGGGATTTCAGAATGGATGACTATTCATTGTTAAATAAAAAAATACACCGGTTGGGAAACGTGCTTGTTCCTAAAGAAAATTACGGGCCACTTATCGAAGATAAAGTACAGGGATGGTTATCTAAAATTCAATCTGAAAAAGACACCAATCATTTTGGGACCTATGATATTACACGCTTTATAGGTAGAAATTTAGATGAATCATCATTCCTGTACTGGGCTTCTAAAAATAATATTCCCGTAATAGTCCCAGGAATAGTAGATGGAGCTGTAGGAACTCAAGTTTGGATTTTTCAGCAACAGCATAAAGAGTTCAACCTCGATATTCTTATTGACCAGGCCAAGTTATCGGATCTAACCTACGAGGCGAGGAAAACTGGCGGGCTGATGATAGGAGGAGGGATTTCGAAGCATCACATGCTTTGGTGGAGCCAGTTTAGAGGGGGCCTTGATTATGCAGTTTATATGACAACAGCATCTGAGTGGGATGGTAGTTTAAGTGGCGCACCAGTCAGGGAAGCAGTCTCTTGGGGTAAAGTAACTGCGAAAGCAAAACAAACAACGATACGAGGGGAAGTGACAACTTTACTACCATTTATTTATGCGGCGCTGCTTGATTTAAGATAAGGCTCCTAGATTGTAGTAGTAGCAGTCTTAATGCATTTCTTCATCTTTGTCTGAGCTTTAATATAAGTAATGCCAGTTACAAAAAAATGGTTTATATTCATCACCAGCATGATACCTTATTGAAATGTCGGGTAGAGATAAAAAGAGAATTAGTATCAGGTGGTTATCTTGCTCGATACATGGGATAGAATATGATACATCTAAAGGATGTCCGGCTTGTAAAAGAGTTAGACCATGAATAGCCACTGAAGACTGGAGGAAGGAAGGTCTACGATAAAAGGATATTTGTATTATATATGAGGCTCAGCCGGGAAATATATTTTAAATGGAACCATGGTGATCAGCCTCGATATAGTTGCGCCTGCCGAAGGGTCCCCACTATTAGTCACAATGGGACTCGTCAGACGAAGGACTAGTTTTATTATTTTCATCCGTTCATCCGTTCATCCGTTCAGCCGTTCAGCCGTAGTAGATTCGTAGTCATGGTTGACCTTATAGAGTAAGACAGCAAAAACTAGGCCCGTACTGTTGCTCCTAAAACTAGGTGATGAGTATACCAAACTTAACGGCTGATCTACTGTTCCATTTGCAGGATATTTGATGTCCTTTTCATAGAGACCTAGTGTTCCCGGAGCATAATCCTCCTGAATGTTAGTTAACATTCCGTTCTGAAAAGATGCATAAGCAACTGGTGTGAAAGGAATCATGTTTCCTAACAAAGTTGAATTCCAGAATCTAGGGGTAGGGGTAACCCCATCTTGTTCCAGATAATCGCGCTCATCAAATCCCCCTATTCTCATAAACCACTGCTTCTTACTTTCATCTCCTCCGTTTCCTAGAGTGTAAAAGGACGTATTATTAACTCCTGGAAAGCGTTGCGCAACCAAGTAGATCAGAATATAATCAGCTTCCAGATCATCTGCGATCTTTGTACCAACCTCTTCATCATTAATAAACATCTGAGCAAGAGCTGCTATGCGTGTCTGATTGATTGTCGCGTTGTCAGCTAAACTCGTACGGTTACTGAGAGTCGTTATCCAGTATCCGTAGTCCCACCAAGAGGCAATCACAGAATCTTCAGGAGTATTTGATTCAATCCATTCCAAAGCATTAAGCCAATCCGAAGTAGTCAACCGATAACCAGTGCCACCGTTTGCGATTGAGGGAGGGACATCTGCTAGGCTAAGCCAGTTTGAATTAGGGGGGTATACCATTGGGACTGCTAGCATGAAAGTTATAACAGCAGCGTATCCTGCCTTTATGAATACACTCTTATTGCTTTTTACTTTCATGCTCTCAAGTTTCTTTCTCGCCTTCGAGCCCCTAGGAACCGATGCAGTTTTTTCTGAAAGATCTGATTGTCGATATTCAAGGACACTTCGTGTAGTATAGTATAAACCGATAGCTGCGAGAATGATAATTCCAATAGAGGCGTAAACAAGTAACCTAGCAAAGGTTGCACTCACATAAAGTCCGGTGAACCCTATGATTAATGCAAATATATACATCTTATCTCTTGTTATGAAAGCACTCCAAGCCCCAAAACCTGCAAACATCAATAGTACTGAATACTGAGTGAAATAATCAACGAGAGTCGGTGTGAAATGTTCTGCCACCGATTCGGTTAGGGGATTTACCGTTGAAAGAAACGGGTTGATTGCATTAAGATATCTGAATGATGAAGAGTAATAGGTACCTGAAACCAAGACTGCCGCCGAGATCACAACAAAGGCAGTCAAGAGATAGACCAAGTTCCGTAACCATTTCTCCTGTCGACTTAATTTATTCAAGAAAGTTGCGATAGTCAAGAATATGGTTCCTCCGATCAATGCGATGCCGGGTAGGCCAAACACAAAGGATATTCCTGGTCTTGGAAATGCCCCTGCGGTGACCAGAACTGCGATTGTAAAAGCAATTGCTACATACATTGGAATCCTAGTATCCCTTTGGAAAAATGGGAGACAGATAAAGAATAAAGAAATAGGAATACTAAAATATTGAATCCCTCCCCAGGAAGCGTTAGCAAGCCCAAGGAGTAGACCAGCTCCTACTGCCTTAACTATAGTTAATTTTACCTGATGACTTTTCATAGCTGATAGGAAAAGATAGATTGCAAGCAAGCCTAGAAATAAGCCGAGGGGTTCTGACTTAAACCACCCCAAGTTTCCCCTTGATATGATAGCGGGTGTAAATGCAAATAAAAGGGCAGAGAACAGTCCTGCTGTAGTTCCCGAAATGGTTCTTACTAAGGCAAACATTACTATTGTTGTAAGAGAGCCTAGGACGACTGGAAGGATAATAGTAAAATCCAGTAAGGTCATGCTGCGACCAAAGACTTGATATAGGAAGGCTGAAACTATGTGGAGGCCTGATTGTGAGGTCGCAGGTATATTTCTGCCTTCGGGATACCACGACATGGTGTCGTGCCAGTTCAAGTAGGCTTCTAGACTATTGTCTACGATGTATTTTGTTGCACGGTAGTCGAAGTAAGGGTCAAACTCGTTAAGGTAGAAGCCATATTTTGCGGGATAAGCACGCATAATAAATGCAGTGGTAAAACATATAGCAAGAACTGCAATAATCAATAGATGTCTAAGCTCAAATTCAAACCCGCCACGACGCAACAATACTTTGCTTCCACTCAGCATTGTTGTCAAATCTGAATTACTGCTTTTTTAAGGTACTGTCGATATTAGGCTAGAATTTAAAGACATCAGGAAAGTAAAAAGGTAATCAGCTCTTCATATTCCTTGTGGAAGCATAAGTGTTGTTAATGTTAAACGCCTCGACTCCTCTATCCCTCAACAAAAGAATAGGAAAATTAGTGACGTGATCCACCAGTCACTTTTTAGGCTACTTTTTCTTTGCCGTCTTTTTCTTTGCTGCTTTTTTCTTTGCCGCCATTTTCAGCTATATAAAAAAATAGATCCTATTTAAGTTTTTTAAAAGCGCAGTTGACCTCTTCTAGAATCTCTGTCCTACTCTTTTTCTAAAATTTCTACTTGACATACCCTTACAAGCGCTTTGAATTTATCGGCATCTTCTTTTGAGCCAATGATTGAGCCGTAGTGCATCGGAATTGCGACTTTACGCGGCTTAATTAATTCGTTTGTTGCTCTTGCGGCTTCTTCTGCAGTCATTACATAGGTCCCAGAAACGGGTAGCAGAGCTATATCTGGAGTCAAACCTTCCATTTCAGGAATTATGTCTGTGTCTCCTGCATGATATATTCTATGGCTTTGGATTCCGATAACAAAACCAATTTTGCTGTCCTTTTTAGGATGGAACATCTTATTGGTATTGTAAGCTCTAATGGCTTCAATTTCTACACCTTTGACTGAAGTTTTTTCTCCCGGCTTTAACGCAACGATCTTCTTTGCTGGCAGGTCTTGGAGCATTTCTACGCATTCATAAGATGTGACTATCTCTGTATTATTATTTGCAAGCTCTTTCAGGTCCCCAATGCTGAGATGATCAAAATGGTTGTGTGAAACAAGTATAACATCCGCATCTTTCACACCTTTGTGTTTGTTTGTTAGTTGATATGGGTCGATGCACACTACTCTTTGGCCCTTATTGTCGACTATTCGAAATCCATCGTGACCTGTCCAATGAAACTCCAGTTGACAATGCCTCAACATAAAGTATTTGATCTTTTCAACAATATTTATTATTATTGTGCCGAAGGATACTCTATTGTAAGTCTATCTTTACTTAGAGTTATTAACAAGATGTTATGCTTAAGAAGCTTGGTTTTCAACTTCTTGTCTAAGGTAGCTACTGCACATTTCGAAGCTTTTGAAAATTCAAGTATAACATCATCAACCTGCGTCTGTTTGCCGAGTTCAATTATTCCAAATTTTGAATTCGCAATTTCAATTGCAGTTTTGGCAATGAGGGATCTTTTTGGACCGGCACACAACTCGAGTCTTCTAAGTTCATCGATTACCACATCCGGAATGAGAAAGTTGAGTTTACCCAACTCTCTCTCAATATTTTCAAATCTCTTGAGTGGTTTTGACACCAATACCATTAGAAAGCTTGTATCACATACGACATTCATTGTAGAACAATCAATCAAGCCTGGCATGAAACCTGGTTAAATTACGTGAACCTCATCACGTCTCATCTACAACGTTTTACAATTGTTACGAAATCTAATCAAGATGTAACACCGGCACCAATTAGCCTCCATCTATCTGATATTCTCCTGCTAATCGCAACGCGGCTTTTAGGAAGAAGGCATAATGGCTTTCTAAGTTTTACCTCAACCAGATTCTCCTTTGAGCTTGTAACTGAACCCAAAGTTGCCGCTGTTCCAATATTCAACCGCAGCGGCTCTCTAGACTTAATTGGCTCTACCCTCACCATTTCTTGAGTACCCACAGCAGTATCGAATAATTGAACATCGATACTAATTTCCTCAATATCATCTGGCAGAGTACCGGGTTTCCCAACTACAGATCCTATCAGCGAGTCACTCTTGATATAAGTGGGATCTAATTTTGTTCCAATAGCTACTAATCCCCCTGGCCTTACTTTTTCAACCAAGCCAGCCCCGGTACCTAGGCTAGAAATCACCGAACGAACAGGCTCGTATCTGTTTCTCTTGTTATCCATAAAACCTGGTCTAATTTCAATTTCTTCACCTACCGACAACTCGCCTTGTATTAAAGCTCCACCGATAATTCCACCTTTGACCTTGTCCAAAGGTAAACCAGGCTTATTTATGTCAAATGATCTTAATACGTGCATAATTGCATCTCTGTTAGTCGACCTTGGGGGCGTCCTTATGGAAGTTTCTATAGCCTCTATCAGGGCATCAATGTTTAACTTGTGCTGTGCTGATATTGGAATAATAGGAGCACTCGAAGCGACACTTCCGGCTACGAATTCATTAATCTGGTCATAATTCTCAGTTGCCTTTCCTGAATCGGTCAGATCGACCTTATTTTGGACAATTACGATCTGTCTGATCCCAAGTACTTGTAATGCGAGCAAATGTTCTCTTGTTTGAGGCTGTGGAACCCTTTCGTTAGCTGCAATGACTAGTATAGCACCATCCATAAGCGCCCCGCCCGAAAGCATATTTGCCATCAAGCTCTCATGTCCTGGGGAATCCACAAAACTCGCAACACGCTGGAGTTCGCTATCTTCTCCACAATTCGCACACTGAGGACTACTAGAGTAGCCCTGCGGACTGGGACAGCGAGGACATTTGTAAAATGCAGCATCAGCGTAACCTACTTTGATAGTAATACCTCTTCTCAGCTCTTCGCTATGACCGCTCGTCCAAACACCTGTAATGGCTTCAACCAAAGTAGTCTTTCCATGATCAACGTGACCCGCGGTGCCGATGTTTATGTTCGGCTGGTATCCATATTCTTTTACATACCAGTCAGGAAGGGTTTCTTTCCAATGCAATACTAAATGTTAAATCGTGTAGGATATTAATGATTCCCGGTTTTCAAGAACAACTCCAGACTCATTTCCACGTTTGTCATTCTTTTGATTACGCATCCTTTGAAGGCTCTTGGTCTTTCTTCACTTCATCAGGGGGTAGAGTGCCATCTACTAAAGAACAGTTTAGTTGATAAATCTCCTCAGTGACAAGATTTCCTCTTACTAACTTTCTTACTCTTGCTCCTTCCCCAGGGTGATTCATTCCCACACCCTTGGTAAGCAATACGTATTTTTTTACACCGCCATGCACATCTGCCCTCATGGGAGTGCCAGACTTGTCACTTCCTCCTGTTATCTTCATTTTGCCTCCCCCAACACCAACTACTGAGGTATCGAGAACATCTCCGATCTTTGATCCTAGCAATGGTTGCGCTGATGCATCCTTAATCTCTCTAGAAACACTTTTCCCTCTTGAATCAGATACGACCAACTTGAAATGTGCCAATCTACCTTGCTACTATTTCTTAGGAAATTTTCAAGGCGTAATTAAATCTTCCTAAACTAGGTTTATATTGTCAGCGCAAAAAAATATAATTTATTTTAGACGTAAAGATATTTTTACCCAGATATCCCATGAATTACCGTCTAGATACCGTAATCCAAATCTCTTTCAGGATTGAAATGATTGTGGCATTCTGGTTCTGCACATAATTAACCTTCTGGTTTGTTTCTCTTACCATCTTAAGTAGTGCATAAGATGACACTTTATCGAAGAGATCAGGTTGTATTTCAGTTCTCACTTCGTGAGCCCCGCGTCTAATAGAATCACTGGAAAATTGTTGAGTAGAGGTGGTCGGGGTTCTGATAAATGGCTTTCTATCGTACGTAAGAGATCCTGAAGCCAGCATTTGGTCGCGTGTTTGTAAAGTAGTAATACTTATTGGCATTTCTGAAGACCCGTGTTTTCTGTCTAAATGTCGGAGGACGCTTTCGTGCCTGGTAGGTCTTATTTCTTTACACTTCGGGCAGATCCACAGCGTTCTCCTGATGGATTTCATTAGATGTCACACCGGCGTGACACCAGTTTATATATTTACCGTCTCAGTAATACCTCTACCCGAGCCGCATTCTTACGGCACCACTTTCAGAACACTCTTCTGACTCAAAGCATACAATTTATAACTAGATGACCTATCCATTTCCTAATCGACAATGCCCTCAGAAAACCAGAACGGAAAGAGAGTGGAATGTCCCTGCTGTGGGTCCGGTATGTCATACCTACAGACCTGCCACCTTAGATGCCCAAATTGTGGAGCAGAGCTAACGTGTTCTGACAAAGGCTATTTTTGGTAATAGTACGGTCTAACAATAAATAACAAGACGTGAATCCTAACTCAGTTGCATTTGGCATCAGCAATCTCTACTGTCTAAATGTTGAACGTTTAAACTGTTAGAATACAGTATGACATGCAACCGCCTCACGCGAGCTAATCCTTGTCCAATTTCAACTGAAGGTTTTCAGCCATTTGCACTGCCCTTGACTTCATCAATTCAAGGTAGTCTTCGTACGAGGAGGTATAACCGCACGCCCTGCAAGTAACTTTAGTCATAGGCTCATCGACTATCGCTCTATTACTGCAGTTAGGGCATTTAGCTTCGAAATATCCCATTCGAGATCGAATACCACTTATGCAATTTAACCCTATCTAGCGTCCGAGGGACTGTATGTAATAATGGCGAACGTACGGCATTGCCACGCTGTTGAATAGAATTATCGGGGGTGCATAATTCTTACGCATTGCTACGATTAAGTCAGAGAAGACCTGCCTGCCTCAACTTATCAGGAATATAAGTCTCTGCCAAATATTTAAAACCATGTTTGAAAAACGCATCGAGCTCACATTTTTCTTTTCTCTGTAAGAATATTGATAATTCTTTCTGCCACTTTTTGTCACTCAGCCATGGTTTCTTCTTCATATCACTGGCTCTAGAAATATCTTCCTCGGTCGCCGGTAATCTGGCAACCTCAGGAATATTATAATCGTAGATATCAGAAAACATCATTCCCAACACCTTTGCATCGGGTGTGACTAGTCTATCACTATCGTAACTGAGCGATTCGCTACCAATCTTGTAACGGAGGGCTATACCCAGGCCCCAAGGATCTGCGTCGGCAAAAATGATTACCGGCTTTTTCCAGACTTCATTGAGCGTCTTTACCATCATCCTTGTGGCACGGTCAGGTTCGCCGGAGCCGGTTAATAATATAGCGTTATACTTTTGAATGAATCCTGACTTCCGAATATTATTCAGAACAGTATCTTTCTCTACAACCATGATAAAGTTCGCTTTAACGTCAATTATTTCCACATCTCGAATATTGGTCGGGATCAACTGTGACGTTGCCCTGCTTCCTAGGTTGCAGTCTATTACATCACCACCCACACGCAATGTTACTGGTCCGGAAATCATTCCTTTGGGTTTGGAAGTCACAGAGAATTCTTCTCGTGGAACTCCAGTCAATAGTTCTACTGCCTTGATTGCTTCATCAGAATTTTCCTGATTGTTCCAGAATTTCTGTTTAATCTTGTCGTCCCCTACGCTACTTAAAGTTGCATAATACATGCCTCTTATGGTGCTTTCCATTTCTTCATCAAGTAACTTTCTAACTGCATTAGCCATAACAAGGTACTGTGAAAAAGTCGGAATTTTTTTGATGCTATCAGGACTAACACGTACCATTTTACTTCCTATTGTTAACATTCTTTTTTCTTCAGACCAGACAGTGTTGTCGTATCCTACTTTAGGAAGATCCAAGATAGGCATCCTTTCAACCAAGATATGTTTGCTAATATCTTTCATTACAACTTTGATTTTCTTGATGACTTCCTGGTGACGTACATCTGTAGCTGGCATGTCTATCTACCTGTTTCCTTTTTTTGCTCTCGGTTTATCAAACTTGTCTAGTGTTATTTGAATGTGTGTATCTGCTCCATCTTTTCTTTTTATCCCAGTCCTATTAGTGTTCTTCAAATTTTCTGGTTCTCCGTTCCTACCTGGACCTCTACTTAACATTTCTTCGCCAGCCAAAACTGATGGACCCGAGCGAAGATATTTGTCACCGTTCCTCATGGCTCGAACCATTTTGGAGGGAAAACTCTTTGAGGATTCGTGCGTATCGTTGCCGACCTCTTGTTGTATTCTCTCCTTGGTAATCTCGTCTTCTACACTAGGCCTAGTTGGCGAGGTATCACCTTTGACATGATTTTCTGCCAACCTGTTAAACAATTCATATAGACGCTTCGCATCAACATCGACAGATCCTGAAATTGCCTCAATTATGAAAGGTATGTAGTGACGATAAAGACGAAGGCGATTCTCGGCTTCTTTGACACGAAGCTCCTTTCGTATTTGTGCGCTTACTTTTCTGTATAGATCCGCTAAGCACGACTTCATGTATTTTTTTAAATCTCCTTCAGCCGCTATACTTTCTTTACCTGCAGTTTTATACGGGATTTTGGTAGAACAAATGTGGAAGAAAACATGAATTGGAAGCATTTCAACTGCTCGGTCTGTTTTGGAATCAGCTGCAAACTGCTCCCTGACTTCTTTCTTCGATATTCCCATTCTATTTATTTCGACTTCAGACACAACCTCTCTAGCTACGTCAGAACCCTCGTCGTAAAGCAATGGAATTTTGTTCGCGAATCTATACAACTTAAATGAACCTATATCCCCACCATACGCGATCCCGCACTCTACTATCGTGGGTCTATTACTAATGACACAGGTTCTCGAAGAATATGCGGTGAGGGTAGGTTTTAACACTTTTATAGCCAGTGAGGGTTGGTCTTGGGGGTTAGAACGCGCTTCTTTGTTTATCGTGATAGTATACTCAGAAGTTATACCTGCCGTCAGAATTTGTTCCCCTATTGGGGATAGATGATCAGTGCTTGGACTTTGAAACTTTGTATGTTTGCAGACATTGACTATATCAATTAATTCATGCTCAGTATATTGATTAGCGGCCTTAAGATCTACAGCTGCTCTCTTGATTATTTCCTTAGCCTTTTCACCGGAGACCTTTTGGAAGGCAGTACATAGAAGGCCATGCATAGTAGTTTTTTGATTCATGAAATTCATGATCGCTTTCTTAAGCGTCTTTAGATCCATATCCGAAGGGTGGGGTAGGACCTCCTTTGCTGGCTCCGGAATAGCATCTGTCCTCCTATCAAATCTCACTCTGCCTTCATCAGTATCGAAGACAAGAACAGAGTTCGGGTTCACAACACTAGTTTGGCTGATATATTCGTAAATTCGGTTCTTAGTTATAGGTGACAATCTAGCACGCAGTATTGCATCGATTCTGAAGCCTGACGGATGCTTAATCTCACCATCCGAGGGACTCAATACTTTTTTAGTCATGACAATGGGCTTGTTGGTGTTGATATCAGTTCTGAGATCAAAGTAATGTTCAATTCTATCCTCATGCGATTTGCTCCATACTCTGAGAGGATGATCTGTATCCTTAGTTGAGAAAGCAGCTATCATCTTGAGACCAACACCAAAAAGGCCTCTCTGTTGTCTTTCAACATATTTGCCAGAGGTAAGAAATGAGCATACGGCTACAGGAACCTTATCAGCTGGAATTCCTATTCCGTTATCAACACAGGATATAAGCCAGAAATCATTTATTGGGTCAATCTCCTTCAAGGATAGGCTAATGTACGGTAGAATGTGATTGCTCTCACATGAATCGAGAGCGTTTTCAATCAATTCTCTAACTGCCATGTATAAGATACGTTCTCCTGTAAATCCTGCGAGTGCGGAGTTATCAACAAAGAACTCTGACTCTGCCTTTGTATCATATCTTATCTTGGCTACAAAATGGTTTGGAGATGTTCTTGGTGATCGAACTTTTTCTATCTGAGTTGATGCCACTTCACTACGAGGCTCTGGCTTCAAGTAATTTTAAATGACTCTTAGTCTCAATTTAACCTTTTTCAAGGTGATCTCCTTAGACTTTGGGAAAGTAGCTTCACGTTTAGTTGATTTGGGGAGATCCAGAAGTAAACCTAATATGACTCACCTGTAAGCCAATCTGCTGTGGATGGACATAGAACGAAGACTGGATCTAATAAGCAGAGATCCTACTGAAGAGATTGTAGTAAAGGATGACCTCCTAACTCTGCTAAAACAAACCAGAGTCCCAAAGCACTATATAGGCTTGGAGATTTCAGGTCCACTTCATTTGGGCAGTCTAGTTCTGACTGGTTTTAAGATAAACGATTTTCTGGAAGCTCAGGTCGACACCAGTGTCTTTCTAGCCGACTGGCATACGTATATTAACGATAAACTAGGAAGCAATTGGATCAGGATCTCTGAGCTCAGTGACTATTACTCCGAAGCATTCAGGTACTTCTGCCCAGGAGTCCGCATTAAGACTGGAAGTGAGTTGTACAGGGATAACCCTGGTTATTGGAAGAACTTGGTTCAAATAACAAAGCACTTGACACTATCCAGAATAATTCGCTCGGTTACTATAATGGGAAGATCTGAGAAAGACAGCCTTGACTTTTCGAAGCTGTTATACCCTCCGATGCAGTGTGCAGATATCAAAGAAATGGATCTAGATATAGTGCAAGCCGGTATGGATCAACGGAAAGTACACATGCTGGCGAGAGAGATATTTCCTAAGATGGATTGGAAGGTTCCTGTGTCTGTGCATCATCATTTGCTACCTGGTCTGGGAGAACCACGAATAGCTAATTCGTCAAATCAGACAATGGAAAATTCGATAATAAGCAAAATGAGCAAGAGTAATCCGGCAAGCGGAATTTTCATCCATGACAACGAAAAAGAGATTCTCGATAAGGTAATGAAAGCCTACTGCCCTTTAGGAAGTGTAAAGGGAAATCCGGTTCTTGAACTAGTTAGATACATTATCTTTCACCAATTTTCTGAGTTTGTGGTCGAACGACCAGCAAAATGGGGTGGGGATGCGATATTCTACAACTACCATGAAGTAGAAAGTAGCTTCTTGGAAAAAAAGATTCATCCAGCTGACCTGAAAAAGGCTGTTGCTCTGCATATAAATAAGATCATCGATCCTATACGCAAGTATTTTGAGAGAAAAAACCCAAGATTATGAATTGATCTGACCCACTATCCTTTAAGACGTGGTAAGAGATCTTTTTGGTATTGTTGACGATGGTATTATGGTCAGGTAAACTCATCATGTATTAGGTGCCTTTACCAATCGATACTTCGACCTGTACCCTCGCGGATTTATCATCATTCCGTTGAAATTGAAAGTAGACGAATTTCCCACTATAACCGTAGTGATCATACCTAGCATTTCAGGATGTCCCAGCATCTTGTCTAAGGTCGTAATTAAGATAGACTGATTCTCTCTGTAAGCACCTTTCACTATTGCGACTGGCGTTTCAGGTCTTTGGTATTTGAGAAAAATATCTCGTGCATCTCTCAGTTGATGTACACGTTTCTTGCTCGCTGGGTTATAAATAACTGTGACATAATCACCTAACGCCGCGGCCTCCACGCGCTTTACTATTATTTCCCACGGCACAAGGAGGTCGCTCATACTGACAACTGCGAAATCTGTCATTAAAGGGGAACCTATTAAAGCAGCGCAAGAGTTAAGAGACGAGACTCCAGGAATACATTCGACAGCAATACCTGTCTGTTGATTCCAGTCCTTTTCTGCCAGGATCTCATAAATGAGACCTATCATACCATATATGCCTGGGTCGCCAGATGACACTAGAGAAACGACCTTCCCGCTCTCTGCAAGCTGTATAGCTTGGTTAGCCCTATCTACTTCTTGAGTCATAGGATATCTATATACCTCTTTCTCGTTAATCATGTCCTCAATTAATGACACATAGGTATCGTATCCAATGATTACCACACTTTCTTCTATTGCCTGTCTGGCTCTAAATGTCATGTGATGATGATCCCCTGGGCCAATCCCAACAACATATAACTTGCCCCTCGCTTCTCCCATCTAAAACATAAGAGCATTAGCCGATGCAATTTATCCTTTTCCATCCTCAGCTCCTCAATATCTTCACAAAAAATGCACCTTCGCCACTTGCACATTGGAACATCATTATTCGTCCTCAATTGTATACTTAGGCCAATCGTTTTCCTAGCTCGAACTCCCTATGCAGGGCCCTGACTGCCACCTCGCAATCATTATCGCTAACCACAAAGGCAAGATTTAGTTGAGATGAACCCTGAGCAATCATTATAACGTTTACATTTTCTCTTGCTACGGCGGTGAATATCCTTGCCGCTACTCCTTTTATCCCGCGCATCCCAGAACCTACTACTGCAATGACAGATACATTGCTGTTAACCTCGACTTTTCTTATCACCCTGCCTAGTAGGGTAAGTTCAAGAATGCTGACCGCTTTTTCAATGTCATTTTTCCTTAGGACCATCGAGATGCTAGACTCAGAAGGGCTTTGTGAAATCATAATGATATTAATGTCTCTCTTCGCCAAAACATCAAATATTTTGGCGGCTGTTCCAGGAGCTCCAGCCATAGCAGTGCCCCCTACGTCTATCAAGCCAGTCCGTCTGATCGCGCTTACTGACTTTACAATTCTCTTTGAGCTATCACTTGGACTCTGCAGAATCAGAGTACCAAGATTCGAGGGATCCATTAAATTGCGTATTCTCACCGGGATTCCCATTTCTATCACAGGTTCAAGTGCGCGAGGATGTATATACTTCGCACCAAAGAGTGCCATTTCTGTTGCTTCGCTATAGGAAACCTCTCTAAGCACCTGTGCATCACTGGCAATCTTAGGATCCGCGGTCATCAATCCATCTACGTCTGTCCAAAGCCATGTCTCAGCAGCATTAATGCTAGCAGCCACAATAGTTGCTGTATAATCAGAACCACCACGACCTAAGGTTGTAACGTTTTCATTCTGGTCGGACCCAATGAACCCAGTTATGATAGGAATCTTCTTCTGCTCCAAGAGCGGTTCGATAGTACGGCGTACCCTTAATTTCGTCGTGT
>CAYTQD010000034.1:2526-14502 GCA_964439995.1 uncultured Nitrososphaeraceae archaeon | reverse complement strand
GAAACTAAGACTATAGCAAAACAGAGCGCAACTCAAGCATCAAAGCGTTCTCCTAAAACAACAAGAAAGGTTAAAAAAACAACCAAAGGTGTAAAGAAGAAGAAGAAATCTACTAAACCTACCGCCAGACGAGCAAGAAAAAAATTATCAAAGAGAAAGAATCAGGCACAAAGAAAAGCGTGACCTTCCTATCTAGTCTCTGCTTACGGGATGATACTCGCTGGCTAACCGGTAGTCTAATCTTAATGCAGCGATATCTAATCTTCTAGTGTGTTCACGACGTTAAGACCTATCTGTTTGACACGATCGACTACAATATTACGAGTAAACCCAGACACTAAATCTGAACCCTCTCATTCAATTTTCTAGTGCTATTCAAGTATTTGTAAATTAATCAAAGATATGATAGATCCTCTGCTAAACTTATTACTTTGTCCGTCACAGGTTTTTTGATACTTAGAGTATGAAATATGCTAAACAGATTGTTGTTGGAGCCATAAACTGGGATACTATCATATTTGCTGAACAACTTCCTAATCCAGGAGAAGAAGTAAGAATAAAAAAGGAGATAAAAGTTCCAGGTGGAAAAGGAGCCAATGTTGCCGTAGCCTCATCTAGAATACTTGGAGCTGGCAACGTAGCACTTCTTGGTGGTCTGGGGAGAGATAATCTAGCAAAAAAACAGGTTAGTATCCTTGAATCTGAAGGTATTTTAATCGATCTCCTATATTTTTTTGAAGACGTTCCTTCAGGTCATGCTTATGTAGTTGTCGATCCTAGTGGAAAAAATTTTATCTTAACTTACAAGCAAGCCAATGACCTTCTTGATGATAAAGCTGTTTCCTCTACAAACACACGTAGATATATTAACAATTCAAATATAACAATTGTAGTAGATCCGCCCTTTTCAGTTGCTGATACAATGTTGTCACTTTCAAAAATCGCTAAGAAGATCACATTGTGGGCCCCAGGTGTCTTATCTTATAAAGGAATTAAAGACCTTCAAGCTGCGATCAGAAATACTGATTACTTGATTGTAAATGAATCGGAATATAGAAACCTAACTGGTATTATTGAGCCTATCCCTGCATGTAAAGCTATTCTAAATAATACTAAATCAGACATAAAGATGATAGTTACAATGGGGGAAAATGGATGCATCTTCGCAAATAAACAAAAGATTATATCTATACCGGCGGCCAAGATAACAACAACTGGGCGCAACAGCCTACGTATTTTAAACACTGCAGGTGCAGGTGACGCTTTCATAGGAACTTTTGCTGCTATGAAAATTCTTGGATACGATGATATCGAGTCTATAATCTCTGCTAATGTGTCTGGAGCAATTAAAGCTACAAGGGAAGATATACGTGGAAGTCCTACGCTTAATGAAATCTTCGAAACAAAAAGACACCTTGAGATAAACCCTACAATTATTTCGTAGCAGAACTAATCCTAATGGAAGGTTCTTCGGCTTGGCGTAGGATATTCTGAATAGGTGGCTGTGAAGGCCTGAAAAGACTGTCTTAAAAAAATGATTTGGATCCTGAACAGATTGTCTTAGAGCCGAAGCCAGGGGAATGAAGTCAGTTTGAGGAAGTCAAGTAGGTAATCGACCATGGCTTTAGTTATCCTTGCTATTGGTAATGGTGAATCTAAACTATTGTGTAGAATAACACGATAGAAATACTATAATATTTGAACATACTTTTACACTATTCAAACGTGGGTACCAAACATAAAAGCAAAGCAGTTACAGGAAAAGAACTTGATCAACTAGAAGAGCTAAGTATTAGACTCAACACATTAGTAGAATTATTGTCAGGAAAAGGGATCGTATCAGAAAAGGAATATACCAACAATCTAATGATGCGTCTGCATGAAATGTCTAAGGCCAAGGGCATCGAGGAATTAGATGAAGAAATGTAGTGTACGTACATAACAGAAAGCACAACATCAACATTAAAGAAGACAACAACAAAAACTAGAATGGCAAGGCATAGATTATCTTTCATTAATAAAACTATATGACGGCGTGAAACAAGACTAGTCATTGTATACCGGTAGTAGAGATAAGGAGAGTAAAATAGACAAAGTAAGATTAGTATATTTAGGTGGGCTTAGCTCTTATGGAAGACATAAGCTAATAAAGAATTTATATTGTTAAGGCAGAACCTTGTATATGGGGATAGCCAAATATATGGCTAAGGAATTTGTGAAGGAGCTGAGCAATCGATCTAGGGAGTTCTATGAATTCATCCTGCCCCCTATAGATATGGTAGAAGATGCAAATGATCTGGTTGTAACAATCGACTTGCCTGGCTTCGCTAAGAAAGATATTAAATTAAGGATAGTAGGAAAAGTGTTATCGATAAGTGCAAAAAGAGAGGAAGTGGAAAGTATAGGCCCTGTATATTATAAACATAGGCCTATACAAATAGAAAAACAAGTATTACTACCGATTTCGGTTAGTGATCGTGATGAGCAAATAGCGGGAACAGCGAAATATCAGGATGGTGTAGTTACTCTTAAAATCCCTATTCCTAATTCTACTAATGTGCCTATAACCTGATCATATATATTCTGTAATTTGTTGTTCTAAGCTGGCCAATACTTAAAGATAGAAACACCAACAGTAGCAGACGAACGATGGCTAGCAGTAAAGTTTTTCTTATCCCCTAATATTAAATCACTGACTTACTTATTTAACCTTCTAGCCTTCGGCGGTAAATGTAGGTGGATTCCCTAGGATATTACTAACGTTAATTCACTTGTCTATTAGAAATTGTATATAATATATTATGTAGGCTCATCACTATCTATATCTATGAGTGATGACTCTAGTAACGTTAAGGATGTTTTTGAACAATATAGAAATACATGTTCTATCATCTTTGGAAGAGCGAGCGGTTCCCAGCTAAGACATCTTCAGGCTTTTGCAGAAATACAGCAAAGCTTGTTGACCTCATGTGATAGCATAATAGCAAAACAGATAAGTTGGCTCCAAAAGTATGCAAAGGCTAATAATAATAACAAATCAAAGAATAATCTTGTGCTTGCCTTAGAGCCCTTTCTCCGTACTTATACCATAGCCGTTGAGGCATGGATGGCTATGGTGTCTATTTCGTATGATACTGCTACCAAACAATTGGAAAGCTATAAGAAAATGATTGATTTGACTAACAAATTGTATTTTCCTGGAAACCTTGGCACAGATTTTGGTTAACTATCAGGGCAGAAGTATAGTCCTGACAATGTATACCGATACTATATGTAAGATCGAGGGCATAGCTGAGAATACCAATCAATTCAAGAGGAGAGTCTTGACGTCTGGAGGAGAATTACAATTTCAATACGAACTGTTCCCTGAGGTAGTTGAATCTAAAAACTCTACGTATTATATGTAGAACGGAGATCAATCCGTAGTTGCCATAAGGACAGAAGGTGATAACTGGACTGCCAGACAAGATTCCAAGGCCGGCATGGATCACACTCATAGTGCTGGGTTTGGCCGATTTAATGTCTACGGCAAGCGAAACCATGGTAATTCCGGCCATTCCAGATATTATATCGGATTTTGATATAACATATTCTACTTCTTCATGGATATTAAGTTCATATTTAATTTCAGGAGCAGTAATGACTCCTATTGCGGCTAAGCTTTCCAAAATTTATGGTAAAAAAGAAGTTCTCTTGGTCTTATTGACACTATATATCATAGGTACCATAAGTGCTGGATTTTCAACTAGCATGTTCTTTCTTATACTTGCACGAATTGTTCAAGGTTTAGGTCTGGCAATATTTCCTGTTGCATTTAGTATTATACAAAATGTATTTCCTAAAGAAAAACTTGCAATAGGTCAAGGAGTTATTATTGCTCTTTTCTCATCTGGCTCAGTGATAGGTCTTATAGTTGGAGGATATGTCATCGAAAATTTTGGCTGGCGTACAGTATTTTTCATATCTGTACCTCTTCCTATTTTCATAATGCTATTTATTCATAATAGGATTCATGTCCCAAAACAGGAAACATTATCAGCATCATATGAATCCATAAGTAATAGAACTGAAAGCTCTATTCAAAAAAAATGGGCATCACTAAGATTTATAGATTTTAAGGGGACCGTAGCTTTAGCTCTTCTGATAGCCTCCTTTCTTATTGTATTAACAAACCTAGATGATCTTAACTCTGAGACATATTTTATAATCTTGTTTTCAACAATTTGTATAGTTTGTTTAATTCTTTTAATCGTGTTTGAAAGGAAAACAGAATTCCCAATAATACCTACCAGCATATTCAAAGACAAAATTCTGCTTCCTGTAAACATAGCCTTAATGGTTACGGGATTGACTACACTAATGATTTATCATATGTTACCAATTTTGGTACGAAATCCCATCCCAGTAGGATTCGGTGGTGATGCAATAAGTGTCGTAGAA
The DNA here is from genome assembly GCA_964439995.1 of uncultured Nitrososphaeraceae archaeon. Classification (GTDB taxonomy): domain Archaea; phylum Thermoproteota; class Nitrososphaeria; order Nitrososphaerales; family Nitrososphaeraceae; genus TH5893. The sequence goes on along the minus strand of CAYTQD010000034.1, from coordinate 10,062 downwards.
GTTCAGCTACCTTTTATGTTAGTCCTATTTATTGTCTCTACCTTATCTGGATTCATAGTATCTAAGATAGGTAACATAAAGCCTCCCATTGCTGGAAGCATAATAGGAGTTATAGGCTTCTTCAGTATCTTGTTTTTTCATGCTTCCGAAGCTTCAATTATAATCAGCTTAATTATAGTTGCTATCGGAATTTCCCTTGTACAGGTTGGAGGATTTAATATCATAACTTCTGCATCTCCGAGGAGATTTTCAGAAATATCTGTAGGTATTACTTCGTTACTTTTTATAATTGGTATGTCTATAGGCCCTGCAATTTCAGGATTATTTTTACAAAATTTCATTATATCAGTCAATGGAACTGGGACTTTCCCTTCATTACAGGCGTACAACATGATCTTTCTGACAGCGGCAGTCATATCGATATCGCCAGTAGTGTTGATTTTTGTAGTTAAAAAGTATATGAGATGACTTTTTTGGGCATGCTAAGTAAGAGGTAGAACTTATATTTTATGGTACAACCAGTTAACTGATTAGCTATAATCATACACTGTCGTCAGTTTTCATGTAGTCATCTGTACCAAATTACTTATTTAACGTGACACAGTTTGTTATTTCACAATGGTCTATACAAGAAAATTATTTTTGACCTTTCCAGTCATGATCGTTCTGACTGTGGTAGGAATGTTAATTGCAGCAGGCTTGGAAGTCTACGGACAACAACAGGTACAAGGACAACAACAAACACCTTCACCAACAGCCTCATCCTCACCATCAAGCCAAAGTACCGAATTCCAGGATAATTTTAATCTAGAAAATTGTAATTTTGCTTCCAGTGGATCTAACAACTACTTCATTTTAGAGCCAGGATTTCAGCTCATTCTGGAAGACCGAGAGGACGAGGATAAACCTCAGCTCATAATAACTGTATTAGATGAAACAAAAGTAGTTGACGGAATAGAGACTAGGGTTGTTGAAGAAAGAGAAAGTGAGGATGGAGAGTTAGTTGAGATATCTAGGAATTATTTTGCAGTATGTCAACCATCTAATGATATCTTTTACTTCGGAGAAGAAGTAGATGACTATGAAGACGGAGAACTAGTGAGCCATGAAGGTGCATGGCTAGCTGGAGAAAAGGATTCCAGAGCTGGATTGTTCATGCCTGGAAATGTACAGGTTGGCCTTAAGCACTATCAGGAGATTGCACCAGGAGTAGCAGAGGACAGAGCCGAAATAGTAAGCGTAAATGACGTGCTAGACACGCCAGCTGGAACTTTCACTGAAGTGTTGAAGGTTGAAGAAACAAATCCGCTAAAGCCAAATGAGAGAGAATTCAAGTTCTATGCGCCTGGGATAGGACTGCTGCAAGATGAAACTCTAAAGCTGGTAGATTATACCAGTTAACCACCATTCATCATTTTTAGGGTCCGTTGTAGCACTAGCCAAACATGCTGGTGAAGGTAAAAATCGTAATCACGCTATTCAAGATCTACGTCGGAACTAGGAGCAAGCATTATAGCCAGTATCGTATCCACGCATAAATTCTTCAGTATGAAAACTTGGACCCTTTCCTGGTTGATTAATGTATCTGTCTGAAAAGTCTATTATTTTCACATCACTGCAACCATGATCGTAGCCTGATTCGAATGATGACTTAGCGTTATTAGTTTTATCATTTACTGCCTGTGTTTGTACTCCTAACAGCAACATCACCATCGTAAACAACAATAATGAGGATGATAAAGCAAAATAATAGCCAACAGACACACCATTTCTTAGGAGCATATATTATATTCTATTACTATTAACACCGAAGAATTTATTAGATTTTTTTGAAATTTAACAATTCCTTTTCTGTGAAAAATAACTATAGATCTATAACGTGTAGTTCTATTATCTAAGAATTCTCATTGGCGACAGTAAGTCAAAGCTGTTATTCCAATAGCACCTGATTCCCAGGCTGTGGTATATCGGGCTAATCTTCTTCTGCTGTACTACTACTTTTGATTGATCTCTATATGTTCTAATAACCACCTAATCATCTTATGCTGTATTAATAAAAGCACCATAATCAATGGTTCTGTTTGAAAAGGTGTTCCTTTATCGTTTATTGCTAAGGCATATTTCTGACAATTATTTAACATTTTTAAGAATAGCCTCTTATCCTCTGCAGACTTTAAACTATCTGCAAATCCTTTCCAAGATTCTATTTCTTTTGTAAGTATATCTTCGTTAGGGAATAGACTCACTTTAGCTCACTACCCTGTTCCATTCTTCTTATCTTTGCTTTGTATTTAGTATCGTTTGGGGTTGTCCGCAACTGCATTCCGCAACACTGACAGAATCTTTTGTCAGTAATAAAGTAAAACTCACACCTTCTGCAATATTTTTTGCCAACTAAATAATGAGACTGGCCTACTATTATCTTTGAGTATATTCTCAGACATATGTTACGACAAACCATGTAGAGCTAGCTCAAATATTGGTAGTATTATAAGGAATGACTATACATGGGGAGGGGGAGAGGACCTAATAAATAGACCAAAATATAGGCCTCAGATGTTTGATGTCGCCCAGAAGCTGCTAACCTTTGTTGAGTTAGCAGGACTGAAGATCAATATTGAGGCTCAAGCCCAAGCCGTCTATATATCCTTGAGCAACTACCCTGTTCTACTTTTTTAAGCTGATTTCTGCTTATCCTGATTTGGATTCTCTTTCGAAAACACTGGCAAGGGCCATTATGGCAGTTCTTGTGTCAGCAACCTTAGTCGTAGTATTGTCATATTCTCTCTGTACTCGTCTACTGCGAATTGGTCCCAAGTCATCTAATCTCCGTTGGAGCTCAACTACTAGATCTACCAAGTCCTGCACTGGATTAACCGATTGTGGATTAGTTGACATATCATATTTCTCTTTAGAATAAGTATATACACATTACTTCCTCACCTTCTTAGCCACCTCATCTCCTAGTGAATTGATATGTGTCAATTCTACTATTTTTTTAGATGCCGCACCTATTTTTTGTCAAAAGCTCAGTGTCAGGTCACGCTAATTTCATTTAATGTACAAGGATCCCTTGATGTTACAACAACAGTTAATGAAACTAATAAAAACAAAAATACTTTTCGATGGAGTTGGTGAAAAGAAAGACTATCTAGGATTTGAAGGAGACGAAATAAAGTATGTTGGAAATACCAAACCCAGAGCAGGCAATGATGAAGAGGTAGTATTTTAGCAGCAACTAGATAAATCAAAATAGATGGAGAATACACATAGATAGTTGAATATGAGGCAATTACTAATTTTTTTCTATTCCTGGTGTGTTACCTTTAGTAGATACATAACCTAAATTACTCTCTACTTCTATTGATGTATCGAATTTCTCCGAGGCTTCAGCTATCCTCGAAACTATATCATTTGCGCTCTTTTCTATATGAGGTACGCCGCCTGCATCTATTATAATTGGGTAAATGGTCGTATCCATTCTATCGTCTTTATATAGGTTAATCTTTGGTAGAATAGTTGTATGTGCTAATAAAGGCATTTCATAATCAGGTCTGAAGATAAAATTACCCAAGCTGAAGAAGGCTAAGTTCCCTTCTGTGGCTAATATTGCCTGAGGCATATGGGGTGAATGACCTATCACTATGTCAACTCCAGATTTAATAAGATAGTCAACCACTTTGATCTGGTCTTTGTTAACGTCCGGAGACCAAATGCCTAAATGTATTGATGCAATAATAAGATCGACATTCTTTTTTAATCTGAAGTTATTATAATCCTGATTACAAGCACTCAGAGAGGCAGCACCAGGATGGTTAGTATCTGCAGAGACCAAATGTGGAAGTAGAAAGTTATATGATACAAAAGCTATATTGAGACCATTATATTTTATAAATAACGGTTCACAAACCTCTTGTAAGTTATGTCCTGCTCCCACAGAGTATATACATTTTTCAGTCAAAACACGTTTCGTCTCTTTAATGCCTTCAGAATTACATTCAAAAATATGGTTATTTGCTAAATTTGCTATGGTTATAGGAGCTAGATTAAAGTAATCTGCGAAACTAGAATTATCTACAAATACAGATTGCTCGTCGGGAATGCCTTCACACTTTTGCACACGCTCTTTTGATCCAATCAAAACTGCTTCTAGATTAAAGATAAATAGATCGCTACTTTTGATGATGTTGCCTATTTCAGAGGAAAAAGCGGTAGAAAGATTTCCCTCATCTATCTTGTTTCCTGTTGTATCTCCTACTGCGGTAATTGAAAGCACCGGCCTCTCTATAGCAAAAGCACTATCGATATAAGAATTAAAATATAAATTCAGAAAGCATATTGAAGCAGCCGCTATTGTAGGTATTTTCATTTTTGACAAACTACCAACTTGCTAGTTGTATATATGTAGAGTGAAGCTTTTGTACGTATCGTAAAATATAACCTGAGTACAGTGGGGAGAATTATTGAAAGCTCCAGAGGAATTGAATTCGTTGTATGTGTTTTCTAACTAATAAAGAACCTCACTTTTTTCCTAATAAGACTGATGTTACTACACAACGAATCAATAGATACATGCTTATCTGTCAGCTGATTTGCGTAATCAGAAAGGGTCCACAGACGCGTTAGGCGAGTGCTTCTCACCATATCTCTCCGCATCTCTTGCAAGCGCCTCGAAACTTGACATATAATCATTGTAATTTCTAGAAATTCTTCTTTTCTGAATAACAACCTTTGAAGCATTCCAGGATCTTAATGTAACATTCCAATAGACATCAAGAAATAAACCGGTTGAAACTAGGCCCTTTTTTACCAGCGCACCAACTTCATTAAAGTCTGAGATTGTTCTATTCACGTACTCCTTATAATATTCATTATCAAAAATCGAATCGTCATTTGTCTCCTTATATTTACGGTATGCTTCAAATAACATAGCTCTGGCTTGTCGTTGCTCTTTACCATTAAGTAGCTTGAAAATTTCGATCAATCCAGCAAATTTTCTCTGTCTACTTTGAAAATATACGATTGCCAAAACTAGACCTATGGCGGCGATACCGGCTATATCTGCAAATGTCAATACCCAATCTAGGATACTAGAAGGACCTGCTTGAGTGGTAATAGAGTTTGAATTGATTGCTTGTTGGATTGTCTCGTCTACTAGACTAAAGATTTGGAAGACAGTACCTGACACTAGTAAATATGGATCTGTGAGCATGTTTTATCTGTGTGTCTATTATATTGGCTGTATAAATCAGATTCTAAAGAATGATCCAACAATTGCAAGTAAAAACAAGGTTAAGTTGGAGCGATGTCAATACAGAAGCAGGAGCACTAGTAGAAAATCAAGCCGTATTTAAGCCAACTTTTTGAAGTGGTAAAGAGAATTAGAAGTTCTCCTCAGTTGAGCCCTCCTATATGTGAAACCAGTAGTAAAATGGGTCGAATCTATTTACTGTATGATTCACATATAGCTTATTTTCCTAGCTCTTAATTCCTATGCAATTAATAATAATAGAAGAAATACCACTGGTTCCGAACTGATCTGAGTGTGGAATACATGAACAGAACATAGGTTTCAGTCGGAACCGGTACTAGATATCTATCTTCTTGCTGCCAAGCCCAATTTCGGTCGTTCGCATGAGCCTTCAATCCAGGGGTTAATCGCTATACATAAGGTTTGCAAAATGTCCAGCCTACGTCGTCTTCGTTATACCAAAACAAACTCGAGCCAATTCACAAAGTTGGATCTCTTATTGTGCGAGGCTATAGTCTTTTATTTTGGATAAACCAATTTTAAAGGGAGAAATTGTTCAAAGCATTTCTAAGATACGACAATGGTACTATTGCAATAGCAGGCCTGGCGCATGTCCCGTTTGCCTCGCCCGATCCTAGGACAAAATACATGAGGGCACAGTCTTTATACTATCCAAACATTGTAGAATATCTAAAACAAAGCGAGATAGAGTACGATGATGATGTTTTGGATTTATTACCTTCTCCAAGTTTACTAATCGATACCAAAAATGTTGGCTTGGCACTAAGAGAATATCAGCAAAAAGCACTAGATAATTGGACTAAAGCAGGTAAGAAAGGGTGTGTAGTATTACCCACAGGTGCTGGCAAGACACTTATTGGTGTAAAGGCAATAGAAATGGTAAACTCTGCTTCTATAGTAGTAGTACCCACAATTGATCTCATGGATCAATGGACTACTGTTCTATCAAAATACTTTCCTGATACTAAGATCGGGAATTTAGGCGGAGGAACAGATGATATTGAGCCTATTACTGTTTCTACATATGATTCGGCTTATATACGGGCTGCGCCTCTAGGAAACAAATTTGCTTTGATGATATTTGATGAAGTGCACCACTTGGCCGCACCTGGTTATAGAACGATAGCCGAGCAGTTTGCAGCCCCTTTTCGTCTGGGATTGACTGCCACAATAGTGAGGGAAGACGAACTACACAAAGACCTTCCAAAGCTTGTTGGTGGAATAGTATTCCAAGCACATTCTGATGAACTTGCTAGGGATAAACATCTAGCCGCATATGAAATAGAGAGAAGACAGGTAGACATGTTGCCAGAAGAAATTGAGGAGTATAATAGAAGCTTTGGCACATATCAAGTCTGTCTAAAAAAGATAGGTCTAAAGATGCATTACCATGGCGCTTTCAGACGATTAATAATGATGTCAGGAAGAAGCAGCGTTGCAAGGGATGCTATCTTGGCAAGGAACAAGGCCATGGCCGTTGCACTAAATAGCAGGTCAAAAATAGAAGAACTAAGAAATATATTAGCAGAAAACCAGGGTTTAAAGACTATAATATTTACTCAGCACAATAAACTGGTATATGATATTTCAGACAGATTTCTAATACCCTTTATAACTCATAAATCAAGCAAGCAAGAAAGACAGGATGCTCTTAGCGGCTTTAAAGATGGAAGATACAACGCCATAGTAACATCAAAAGTCTTAGATGAAGGAGTAGATGTTCCGGATGCAGAACTTGGAGTAATTCTCAGTGGAACTGGGAGTAGTAGAGAATTTATCCAAAGACTAGGAAGGTTGCTAAGACCCAAACCTGATTCAAATAGGAAGGCAAAATTAATAGAGATTATATCATCTGGTACTAGTGAGATAGGAACAAGTGCCAAGAGAAAAAGGGCATTGAATAGTATGGGTAAAAATAAGAATGAAATTAACGAGATTGTCAGCTAACTAAGTATCTCAACGAATCGTTCAGCTAGCTAAATATCACAATCTGAAAGTCAAAATGAGAAATAGACAAATCATCTGAAGGTATGATAACAACAATCATCTGTGTCTGTAGAAGACTTCAGTATTCTTCACGCACAACTTGAGGGGAAGATGCTTTGAACATGGCAAAAACGTAGTCACCTTCATTTATTCCAAGATCAACTCTGGATTCTTCTGTAATCTTTGCTGTCATACTAAACCCATCTAGAAGTAAACGTATGGTTGCTATGCTCGGAGGGTTAGTTCTAATAGTTGCTATCTTAGCCTTTACCATATTT
>CAYTQD010000034.1:0-2516 GCA_964439995.1 uncultured Nitrososphaeraceae archaeon | reverse complement strand
AGTAAAATCCCAACTTTAACGCCAACATTATAGTTTACTAGCGCCTCAAGTATGTGTGATCCAACCTTAAAAATAGTAATACCTGCATCTGAGCGTATAACTTTACCTTCTAGATAGTTACCTCCTGTGAGTGGTGAAGAAATATCTGAATCTGCTAACATAGATTCAAGTTTTCCAGTATTCCTAGTGATACCTTTATGCAGTATAGAAATAGAATCAGCTAGACTATATACATCATCCTCAAAATGGGTAACATATATTGTCAGTACACCTTGATTCTTGAGAATTCTCCTCAATTCCAGTCTAAGCTTTATTTTAGTAGGATTATCAAGGTGTGCTAGCGGTTCATCCATTAGCATAATCCTAGGTTTTGTGACAAGCATTCTAGCCAGAGCAACCTTTTGCATTTCTCCTCCGCTTAATCCTTGAATACGTCTATCAATCAAATGGTATATACTTAAATCATGTAGAAGGTTTGCGACCTCGAATTTTTTTTCTTTTTCTTTTCTACTCTTTCTGTCAAGACCAAAGACAATATTTTCGTAAACTGTTAGATGAGGAAATAGGCTTGGATTTTGAAAAGTATAACCTATTTTTCTGGATTCTACAGGAGCTTCAGTCATATCTAGTCCATTAACAATAATAGAACCTGTATCAGGCTTTAAGAAACCTGCAATAAGATTTAGAATTGTGGTCTTGCCGCTTCCTGTAGGGCCAAGCATAACTAGTATCTCTCTATTTTCTACTTTCAGATCTATTGGTCCAAGTGCAAATCCACTGCCAAACCTCTTGGTTAGGTTTACAAGTTCTAATACCAGAGACTATTACTCACCACTCTCTGATCTTATCAAGCTAATTATTTGTCGCCGCTTCGTGCCCATATATAAAATGCCTATGATCACAATGGCTAGGAGCACGACTAGAATAATACCTGAAACAGCCTGACTTAGGCCCCCTATTGCATTATCTTCGAAGATTTGAATTGAGATAGTATGGGGATTGTACGCCATCATCATGGTAGCACCAACCTCTCCAACGGCTCTAACCCACGAAATCATGATACCTATGATGATTCCAGTCTTGGCCATAGGAAGTGAAACCCTGAAAAATGTTTCTAGTTTGCTTTTACCAAGTGATCGTGCAATTTTTTCATATGACACATCCACTGATTCAAATGCTGCCTGGCTTGCAAGAATCGTAAATGGTGAAGCGACATATGTTTGTGCTATGATAATTCCAAGGAGGGACTGAGTAAAGTCAACTCCTGGAAAAAATTGTACTAAATGAGAATTCTGACTAAATACTCCTAACAAAAGAGCTCCACTTGCAAGCGGGGGAAGAACCAATGGAATAATAACAATAACCCTAATCGCAAATCTTCCCCGAAAGTGAGTATATCTTGCCAGGAAATATGCCAGAGGCACACCAAAAATAGCTACAAATATTGATGAGACTGTTGCTGATGTTAGACTTAGGACAAAGGCATCCCAGAGTTCTGGCCTTGTCAGTGACTCTAGTAAGCTTCCTGGTTCTGCAAAAGTTAGAAGAGTAGCAAGTGGATATATTATATATGCTACAGCGATTCCAGATAAGATTAGTACTATAATACTAAGGCCGTGCTTCATTATCCCACTTTGAGTCCGAACTAATATTAGAATATCACGCTAGAAGGAATCGTGCATATAGAAGCATGAATTGAGATAAACCTGTATAAGCTGGTAACCTGATGATTTGAATCCTCTGCAAGGCACAGCGCCTCTACCATCCACGACTTATTCTTCTTGAGAGTAAGTATATGGTAATGCAACCAGGGAAGAAAAATCGAGAATGGTTGTTGTAGTGAAACAACTTAAGTATCTCCTGTTGTATACATTGTTGTGTGTTGAAGAGAAGTTTTCTAAAAGGAAGAGTAGTAGGAGCTACGCTGCTATTTTTTGCAACGGCAGTTGCAATGACAGGAATAGTCAATTCTGCTTACGCAAGTCCAGCTGGCGCTACCGCTACCCCTATGGTACTAACTACAGACAATGGTTCTGTTAATATTGAGGTAATACAGGATCCGCAAACAATTAAGCCCGCAGAGCAAGTTATGTTCAATCTTAACTTCTTAGACGCTGCTACTGGGCAGACATTACAGCACGTAAACCATGATCTTTCAATTACGGATCAGGAAGGAAATGAAATGGTGAGTAAGCCAGGCATTCATATTCACGAAGGAAAGGATGTGCAGTCAGCCACATTTCCAGAAGCAGGTTCATATACATTAACTATTAATGTAAAAGGCACAGGTCTTAGAGAACCATTTGATACAACCCATAGTGGCAATGCTACTGCCACACTGACAGTAGCTTAAGAACGATATCTCTTACCTTTTTTATCATTAATCAGAATTTGAGTTAGCCACCCAGGTCAGAATTATCATACCCTAACAAATCGCCATAGAATAATAATGAACACTATTAGAACTTGTATGGGTAAGATTGCTTTAGCGCCCCGCATACCCCTATGAGGCCCCA
>CAYTQD010000033.1:0-14611 GCA_964439995.1 uncultured Nitrososphaeraceae archaeon | reverse complement strand
TACTCACCAGAAACACTGTACGCACAAATCGGCATGTTCGTGTGCTTTCTGGCCTGATATATGAGGTCCAGATATAGCAATGCAGGTTTGATCATAACTATATCTACTCCCTCGATGATGTCTTCCTGGATTTCACGCAAGGCTTCCCGCGAATTAGTGTAAGGTAACTGGTAATTCTTTCTATCGCCGTAAATTGGTTCTGAATGAGCAGCGTCTCTGAACGGAGCATACATGGGCGAGGCATGCTTCGCAGAGTATCCCATAATGGCAACATCGCTAAATCCAGCTCTATCCAGGGATCTTCGGATCGCGGTTACCTGGCCGTCCATCATAGCAGAGGGTGCAACAATATCTGCACCCGAGCGAGCATGGCTGACGGCAACTTTGGCAAGCACTTCAATGCTTTCATCATTATCTATTTTTTTGTTAAACAGTATGCCGCAATGACCTTCGGTAGTGTACTGGCACAAACACACATCTGTAATAATGACTATTTTATTTGAGAAATGTTTTCTTATCAGTTTCACCGATTGCTGGACTACACCACCATCATCGTACGCTGACCTGGCCCCACTGTCCTTACGATAGGGGATACCAAACAAGATTACTGCTTTGATACCAGTTTTTGCTATATCTTCTACTGTTTTGACAACTGATGACAACGGAATTCGCTGAACATCTGGCATTGACTCGATAGACTCTGGTTTGGAGATCCTTTCTTTGACAAATATCGGGCAAATCAAGTCCGTCACTGAAAGGCGGGTCTCAGAAAAGAGTGTCCTTATTGCAGGATTTTTCCTCAAGCGCCTTAGCCTTACTGTAGGATAGGCAGGGAAGAGATTAGCAGGCTGATAGGTACCACTACTGCTACTATTATGAGTCTTTTTCCTCATACTTGAACAACATGGATATAACTCTCATTATCCCTTCTTGGTCATTTACCCCTAATTCAATTTCCTTTCTAAGGTTATTCATCGGGGTAGATAACACACCTTCTACTATAGCATGTGAAAGTTCCTCTATTACTTTTGCTTCTTTGGGACTTATTCTATCTTTGAGTATGCTAAGGGCCTTTTCCAACTCACGAGCTCTAATCATATCAACATTTTTAAAAGTCGATATTATGATAGGCTCAACCCTTTTTCTCTTCAGCAAAGTATCTACGGATTTCATCTCCGTGTCAATGATTTTTTCTGCCGATCTAATTTCATTCTTTCGAGAACGGAGATTCTTTTCGACAACCTCTATAATTTGATCCATATTTACCAGTTTGACTTTCTTAATTGAAGCAACTTTTTCTTCAACGGTTCTAGGATTTGAGAGGTCAAAGATCATGAGAGCTTTCTTTCTTCCAGCCATGGCCTTGCTAATTCTCTCGTATGTAACAAGATAATATGGTGCAATAGTTGAAACAAAGATTAGGTCAACTGTATGAAACCTTTCGATGGCCTTTTCAAATGGGATGGGCATTCCCGAGGCGGCGTCCGTGAATGATTTGGCCCTTTCAAAGGTTCTACTTGTCACCATGAAATCTATATTTCGCAATGAGAGTGCCTTAGCTATTAGGCTGGCACCCTCCCCTGACCCAATAAGTAAAATTTTCTTGGTTTTCAGATCATCAAAATACTCGCTTGCTAGGTTTACTGCCATCGACCCAATTGAGACACTACCTTTGCTCAATGCCGTTTCTGCCCTAACCCTACTTCCTACCTTGATCGCTCTTTCAAATAGAATCGAAAGATGAGAGCCAACATGTTGCCTTGCGCGACAGAATTCAAACGCTTTCCTTATCTGGCCAAGTATCTGGTCTTCACCTATGACAAGAGAGTCCAACCCTGCTGCGAGTTTTAATAGATGGAATACCACATCCCTGTCGGTGCTGATTTCAACAACATTCTGAAACTCATCTTCAGGAAGACTGATCCCGGATGCCCATCCGTCAACCAGTCTATCCAAGCCCGAACCTACTAAAATGCCAAAGATTTCGACTCGGTTACAAGTCTGTAAAATTACGCACTCCTGTAGTCCGGCTTTGTCCTTGAGAGTATCGTAAGCATGGTCTATATCTGCAAACGCAAACTTTTCAAGTAAATGTATGGGCGCATTTCTGTATGTTACTCTTGCATTGACGAGATGCAAGCTTTCTTCAGTGGTTGAGGTAGCATACTGAGTCATTTAGATTCTTGACCCCACTTATCGAGTAGCTGGATTGTAGAACTTTTCGCATCTTCAATCCTATCTTCCTTAATTAGGTTCTGGATGTATTTATCATTGATTAATGAGTATAGAAACTTTTTCCGTTCTTCAACCGAGCCTATCTTTGACTTTGCAGCGTTTCGTGCAAATTCCTGCAATCTTGTATTCTCGATATCTGTTTTTTTAATCACTCTCTTCAATACTCTCTCTGCTTTTATCCTGACCTGGCGAGCCATAATTGGGCTTCTGCCAGATGTGGAAATAGCTACTTGCATTACCCCTTCTATATTAATTATGGACGCATACAGAAAATCGCTATGTAACGGGTCATCGACGGAATATACGAATGAACCTAGGGTACGACCCCTCTCGACTAGCTTCCTGTTCAACGACCTATCGTCGGTGCAGGCTAGCAGAAGAAAAAGACCGTCCTGATAATTGTCGAGTATGGCGGTACTCTCCACCTTCGATTTGATAGTTTGAATTTGCCCTTTACTTGCAAGGTCATTTAGGTACGCATCAAAATGGTCGCTTATCACCGTAATATAACAATTCTGTCCCAGCAGTCCACGGACTTTTCTACCGCCCTCAACACCCCCCCCTATGATCAGGGCTTTCTTATGATAAAGGTTCAAGTCAACTATCAATAACGACACCCAGAATGAGGTAAAGAAAAGGACATGATTTTCATTATTTATTTGTTACATAATCGAGATAGAGTTGTTGTAACGAAGCGGAGCGAGTTACTTGATGTTCGACCTTCCATCCGGGCCTACACTCTACAAGAACTTAGGTTTAAGAGAATAATTGAAACCAAGCTAATTATTAGCCAAGGTATTTGGGTTATAGTATTGGAAGAAACTGACGAAGGTGTATCTAAAGATAATCCTGAATTGATGCTAGACACTCTTGGAGATATTGGTCCCACGACGAAGGGCTTTCTAGAACGGGCAGGGTTCAAATCAATCAGAGATCTAGTGATAAGGGGACCTGTCGATGTTTCTGAGGCAACGGGAATGCAAATGGACAGATCTGTATACCTGTGTAACGTGGCGAGATCGAAGCTCGAAGACATAGGGATTATCGAGAAGAGCTTTACCAGAGCGACCTTTCTGTATGAGAAGAGAAAGAATGAGGAACGCATATCTACTGGTTCGAAAAACCTTGACGACCTTTTTGGAGGAGGAGTAGAAACAAGAGCTATAACTGAGATATATGGTGAGTACGGCACGGGAAAGACTCAACTCTGCCATACTCTCTGCGTAACTGTCACGTTGGAGAAGCCCCAAGGAGGCTTAAAGGCCGGGGCGTTGTACGTTGACACCGAAAATACCTTTAGACCTGAAAGAATAGTCTCAATTGCAGAGGCTAGGAATTCAGATCCTGACAGAATCCTTGAGAATATCATAGTGGCTAAGGCTTACAACAGTGCGCATCAGGAGTTAATTATTGAACAAACAGGCCCAGTTATAGACGCTAACGGCATCAAATTAATTATAGTTGATTCTGCAGTTGCCCATTATAGAGCTGAGTTCTTGGGACGTGCAACATTATCAGAAAGGCAACAAAAGTTGAATAAGTTCATGCATCTTTTGTTAAGAATGGCAGAAACCTATGGGGTGGCTGTTATGGTGACAAACCAGATCCAATCTTCTCCTGATTCAATTTTTGGAGATGCCTTCAGGCCCATAGGAGGACACGTAGTGGCTCATACTAGCACGTATAGAGTCTATCTAAAGCGGTCTGGTAAGAATAGGATTGCTAGGATGGTTGATAGCCCATGTCATCCAGAAAGAGAGGTACTATTTACATTAGCCGATAGTGGGGTCGATGATCCGGTCTAGTTAGAATCGTATCATTTTATCATAATAATGTAGATAATATTAAATTGAGGCTGAAATAGTCATTTCATATGCCTACTTCCCATGGGACAAGAAGAAAATCTCGGTCTGTTCTGACGAAAGGAAATGCTCTCAGAGGGGTCTCCTATCTCCTAGTTGATTACCAACCGGGTGATAAGGTTGTTGTAGATATCGATTCAAGAGAGCATACCACCGCCCCGCACCGAAGATTTCAAGGCAGAATGGGTGTCGTGAAAGAAGTTGGGAAAAGAATCATACAGATATCGGTCATGTTCGGAAAAAAGGAGAAGATGCTACAAGTAAAACCGAATCACGTAAAGCGCTTGGAACCCTCAGGAATAGATAAAAGTAGCAAGACAAGGGAAGAGGGTCAGGATTGACTGATATAATTAAAAAGGAGGTTGTTACGCTGTCACAAGTTAAGAAGATACTAGAAGCCATCAAACCCGAAGAAATGGACCAGATCCAGAGATGGACTTACGACTACGTTCGCAAATTTGCAAAGACAGAATCAGAGTCTTCCGAAAAAATCGTAAAGCAACTTGTACAAGAGTGTGAACTGAAGCCGGAGGAGGCGATAGAGGTTGTAAACATTATGCCTACGTCGATAGAAGAACTCAGAGCATTCACTTATGGGTGGAAAAAACTGATATTAACTGAGACTCTGGACAAAATACTAGCTATCCTCAAAACTGGCCAATGAAAGTTAAATAAAAAGCTATCTGGTATAATAAAATAGGAAGAACTGGTATTGTCAGCATCTTCGTATTCTAACTACCGTGGTAGAGATACGGGCGTTAGTACGTCTACTTACTCTCCTGATATGCAGCCTCCTAGGAAGTACGAGGAGTATGCATATGTTTTGGATTATACCCAACGGGGGAAATCTAGTACTGTTAGAGGCAGGGAAGGACTAATAATCCAAGGTATTGGAGAAGAGCATTTAACTCTCCTTGAATTACTTGGGGTCCAGAACATGAATTTTGAGGTAGGTGAACGGCTATATATCGGACGAGAGGGTCGTGACAAAGTTATGAGCGTTTTGGGAAGGCTTGAGTATGATGATATGTCACAATCAGCTAAAAATGACCTCTCAATCATAATAGAAAAGATAGTCCTTCAGAATGAAGAACGATTCATAAATTATGTTAATAATGCCCAACCTATAACACCAAGAATTCACGCCTTGGAGCTAATTCCTGGTATTGGTAAGACCTATATGTTGAACATAATAAAGGAACGCGAGAAGAAACGGTTTGAGTCTTTCACGGATCTGCAAGTCAGAGTCGGACTCAGGGAACCTGCGAGGCTAATAGTAAAGCGCATTGTAGATGAAATAGCTGGACAAGCAAGGATGAACTTGTTTGTCAGAAAATGAAATATGAAACTGAGAAATGAAATGTTCCAAAACCCGAGTGTTTGGACAACATCGCTTGGTTGATAGGAGAATTTTAAGGGAAATTATCAGGTCATCTCAGATCAGTAAAGATGAAGTAGTTTGCGAAGCGGGTACAGGAGATGGGGAGTTAACAAGAGAGCTTTGTAAACTGGCAAAGAGGGTGATTTCTTATGAGATAGATAATGTGCTTTACATGAGAAACATAGCTTGCCTTTCTAATTTTTCTAATCTACTGTTAGTTCACTCTAATATTTTTAAAGTCAGCAATGTTGAGTTCAACGTATTTGTATCCAATTTGCCATATTCTAGTAGCAGAGAAGCTATTATGTGGTTGGCGTTAAGGAAATTCAAGAGGGCAATAGTTATGCTTCAAAAGGAATTTGTTAGCAAATTGCTAGCAAAGCCGGGTGAGAGGAATTATCGTTCGATATCTGTCATTGGACAATATTGTTTTAAAATAGATAATCTGTTTGACGTAAATCGAACCTCGTTCTTGCCCCAACCCCAAGTCGACTCACAGGTGGTCAGATTGACTCCATTTATGGAATATAGTATAGACAATCAAACGTTGGGCAATTTGAATAGGATCTTTTCGCATAAGAATAAGAAGGCTTCATCAGTAGCTCGGGCTTTTGGCAGCCCCCAGTCTAGTTATCCCTGGGATAACTACAGGATTGATCAGTTAAGCCCTAGTGATTTGGTATCCTTATCGCAATCGATGAGAAAAGCACAGGATATGGTTGTATAACACGATTAGGAGGTAGAAGGGTAGTATCTTATATTTATCAAAAACTCATGATACACTGGTATCGCAATTGTACCAGCCCTCTGACGATTCCATTCTCTTATATGATTGCATAAAAGAATACCATGGTAAGCTGGCATTAGAAATTGGTGTCGGCTCTGGAGTTATAACAGAGGCATTATGTAAGAATTTTGAATACGTAGCTGGAACCGACATAGTAATTGATATACTGACGAGGCTTAAAGAAATTCACCCTATCTGTCAAGACATTAATGATGGAGTTTTAAAACATGGCACGAGGTACGATTTAATCTGTTCAGATGCGGCCTCTGCCTTCAGGATGAGTTCCTTCGACTTGATAGTTTGCAATCCTCCGTACTTGCCTAATGATTATGACATCCAATGCAAGAGAATTTGTGACGAAACAATATATGGAGGACCAACTGGAATAGAGCAAACGTTACATATTGTCAGGTCCTCCATCCCTTCGATGAAAAAAGAAGGAAGCATGGTAATAATTGTCTCCAGTCTGTCTGACGTGCTACGAGTTCATCAATTAACCCAGGAATTAGATCTCAAAATAAAAAAAATTGCAGAGAGAAAATTTTTTTTTGAATCCCTCTCAGCACTAGAAATAAGGTATTAATCTCTAGTGGTTTAGTTTAGTTCTATAATTTAATGTTCAACTCATTTCTTCAATATTCTGGCGCTTAACAGGGCTATCCTGTTTGTCATTTCACTAAGTGTAGAGTTTCCTCCTAGATCGTATGTCACAAATCGATTTTCATTAATAACCTGCTCTGTAGCCGCGAATATAGCCTCAGCGATATCTTTTTCACCCAGATAATCTGCCATCCAAGCACCTGACAGGATTGTAGCTACGGGATTCACCTTGTTTTGCCGGGCGTACTTCGGAGAGCTGCCATGTGCAGGTTCAAACATGGCAAAGTTGTTTCCGAAATTCCCTGAGTAGACGTTACCTATAGAGCCTATATGTCCTGATGCACCCTCTGAAATTATATCCATAAATAAGTTGGTACTAAGTATGACACATTCGTTAAATCTCTCTGGATTTTTTACCATCTGTTGCAACATGTTATCTACGTAGTATTCTTCGATTTCGATATCAGTAAACTTTCGGCCTTCATTCTTTACGGCTTCCCAGAATATTCCGTCTGTTTCCTTAAGAATGTTCCTTTTTGTAACTACAAACATCTTGTAGAAGCCTTTAGCTTCTGCGATTTCGAATCCTTTATTGGCAACTCGTTCGCACCCTTTTTTGGTAATCTTTCGAATGGCGATTGCTGATTCATCACTAGTCTTAAATTCTATTCCTGCGTAGAGACCCTCCGTGGCCTCTCTAACACATATAAAGTTTAACTGGTGTGGAGAATTTCTATACGTCTTAATCGGTCGCACATTTGCGTAAAGTTCAAACTTCTGTCTAATGCTGACTGCCACACTTCTTGGGGCACTAGGATTCGGGATTGTAGTGGTTGGCCCTTTAAAGCAGGCATCACTAGTTTGAAGGACCTCCCACACCTCAGGAGAGATATACGAATTACCTCCATGTTTCTCCCACCATTCAGATCCCGCCTCACAAGTAATCAGGTCGATTTTTGAATCACATCGCCTTAGTACCTCGATCATTGCCTGAACAAGCTCAGGACCGGTACCGTCACCCTTTATTACGGCAGCTGTTGGTTTTTTTCTATTCAATTAGAGTCAGACATGGGGCAGAAATCTTGCTCTATAATTTATCTATTTGGATACCAGCTCGTATCTTGTAACCATATCGTCAGTGAAAGGAGGCATTGCTGATGCGTTTGATACAGAAGTAAATTCCCCATTTTCAGAAAAGTATGAATATCTAGGGATATAGTCTTCGAGATCTATTGACTGCCTAGTTAGAACTCCAGTTGTATTATCAAATACTGAAATAGTTTTATTGTCTGCCGAATAGATTTTTAAAAAGTCCCCCATTGTAGTTCTCACTGGTCTTACGTACTGGATATGCAGTTTGTTACCTATTTCGTCTGTATGTATGACCCTAAGACACTCATTGCCTTCCTCTGGTTGCCTTCCAATATCGGCTGGCAATAGCCTGGGTTGTCCGTCCACCAGTACTTCGACCGTGGGATGTACATTAAAAGTGTCAACATTATGAGCCTTGAGGCATATACCTAAGATAGGAGGGGGCGGTACAATTTGCATTATAAGCAAGCCGACTAATGTGGCGGCTCCTATCGCAATAGGGGGAATTAGTATTTGCTTTTTGCTGATCCTTTTTCTAGGTTTTTCCTCCTTCGTTTTGCGTTTGGGCATTCAAGCGTCACACAGGTTTGTTTGAGATCGTCATCTAGTTTTCTGTTTCTTGATTATATATTTGCTTTTTATTGATTAATTAATTTTATGGTGGTTTTGCAGATAATTGTGTACAGTTTCTATTGTCTTTATAAGATCATATGTAGGAATGGGTCTTACAATTGTTAACAATCAATATCGATGGAGCTAGTAGAGGTAATCCCGGTCCGTCAGGAATTGGAGTTGTCATATCCAGAGATGGGGAGAAAATAGCAGAATACAAAGAGTTTGTGGGAAGTGCTACCAACAATTTGGCAGAATACTTGGCACTCAGGAAGGCGCTAATAATAGCATCAACCCTAACTTTGAAAGATGAGGTAATATCCATTCTCTCAGATAGTGAGCTCGTTGTCAAACAGCGAAATCATTCCTACAAGGTGAGGTCAAAGCAGTTAAAAGTAATCTTCAGGGAAATCACTAACTTGGAAAAAAATTTTAAGTCAGTTTTTTATCGACATATACCTCGTGAAAAAAATAGAAAAGCAGATCTACTAGCTAGCGGGGCAATTGACGAGTACATATTAAATATCGATGATCAAAAAGGGTAATAGGCAGCTGTGAAGACTCAGAGTTAATCCTGATTTCTTTATCGAGAATGAGGAAAAGGCATTTGACTGAGCTGCCGGAACTATTGCCAGAACATTAATAATGATAAAGACGACTAGACGCATGAATCTTATCTTCGATTCTATCTAGTTAAATGTACTAAAGGTCAACTTGACTAAACTAAAGGTTTATCTAACGAACCGAGCTAGATGAAAGGTTAAACTTGCTAAAGAAGAATGAGTCAAAGATACCGAGCTTCGTCAAGGATGTAGTAATTGTCGTAATTGGTGTTGCCATTATCTGGCTAGGGCTTCGGTTTGTGTTTGATACTGGTAACCCTTTTTACGTCGTTTCCAGCGGGAGCATGGTTCCAAATTTAAATGTAAATGATATACTGGTTGTTAGAGATGGTGATTCGTTTAAAGATTTAACAATTGGGGACATCATTGTTTTCAATAGGCCAGATGGAGCTGACAGGGTAATCGTTCATAGGGTCGCTGAACTAGTGAATGTAAATGATGACTTAGGTATAAGTCACAAGATAGTCAGGACTAAGGGTGACGCTAACGAGGGTTCTATTCCCGGTACTGATTTTCCAATTAGAGAAGATGATTACA
Organism: uncultured Nitrososphaeraceae archaeon; assembly: GCA_964439995.1. Classification (GTDB taxonomy): domain Archaea; phylum Thermoproteota; class Nitrososphaeria; order Nitrososphaerales; family Nitrososphaeraceae; genus TH5893. Next base: position 4,882 of record CAYTQD010000033.1, on the reverse strand, counting down.
TTGGAAAGGTGACCTATGTGATTCCTGGAGCAGGAATCGTTACTAAAGTCTTAAGTCCGCCCGTGAATTATATTATCATAGGAGCGATTATAGCATTGATGGTATCTATCCAGCTTGGTAAGAGGAAAAAGAAACAGACTACTTCTGAAGAGTCGGATAAAGAGCAACAATAGTGATTAACTGTAGTTTTGTGTGTCTAGCAGGATAGAATTAAAGAATTACTCCCCGGATCCATTCATTTAGGTTAAAACGCGTTTACTTTTTTTGTTACAGTTAAAACATCTCCGTCGAGAAGGACATGGTCTAGGCCGACCTTTTGACCCCCAAATTTAACGCTTCTACCCCAAACCTGAGCGAACTTAAAATCCCTTGTCATTTTTCTATGTATCTTGTTGGTGACGGTTTTAACTGTCCCTCCCCTGCGGATTATTAGCGGTTCATCATAGTCTGTTTCTCCAGTCTTGGTGCGCAAATAAATCCGAATGAGGTCCAGTATTTGATATATTGCTTGCTTCAATGGTTCAATGTTTATGTTTGCGTCGGCAGATATCGGGATAAAATTATTTCCGATATTGGACTGGACTCCTTCAAGGAATCCATTGTTCACCAAGTCTATCTTGTTGATAACGGTCAAAGAAGGGACGTATATTCTATTACCGGATAACACATCTATCAACTGGTCGTCTGTCAATCCCGGTTCTCTTATTATGATACGACCATTGTGTATCCCGTACATATGAAGAATCTCCTTGATCAGCCTTTCTGATATACCGATTGAAACTTGTGTAGCAACTGAAATTCCACCCGCCAACGTTTTTTCTACAATTACATTTGGTGGTTTTTGATCTACCTTTACACCTATTTCAGATAGCTCTTTCTTTAGGAGAGAGAAGTGTTGAGGTTGAAATACATCAAGAACCATTAGCACTAGATCTGCAGTCCTTGCTACCGAAAGTACCCTCCTTCCAAGTCCTTTTCCTGAGGCTGCGCCTTCGATTATTCCAGGCATATCTAGTACCTGAATCTTTGACCCACAGTAATTCATCATGCCGGGCACAGCTGTTAGTGTTGTAAATTGATAGGATGCTACATGGGATTTAGCATTTGTTAGAGCGTTTAAAAGCGTAGATTTACCCACGCTGGGCAATCCTATTAATACTACAGTAGCATCACCAGCCTTTCTGATATCAAAACCAGCGTTGGCGCTGCCAGTAGATACCACTCTGCCATGAGTATCTGCCTCCATATCCCTTCTGAGGCGAGCAATTTTAGCCTTAAGCAGTCCTACATGAAATTCAGTGGCTTTGTTTATCTGCGTTTTATGTATCTCATCTTGAATCGCCTTAATCTTTTCCGGAATACCCATCGAGGCTCACTCTGTTTGTTGCTAAGTTAGTCAGCCACCATATATACAAGTAATGGTAACGAATGGCTTGGTGAATATAATAATCAAGAAATAGTAACTAGTACAGTTCGATTATTTATCTCGCCAATGTACGTCAAAAAGTAAAGTGGCTATATTACGCCAGCAAACTTCATTGCATTAAACGCTGCTATAGTTGCTGCAAAGAGTATCATGAATCTCCACCGCATTGCAGGCATTTTGGGTGAGTGAAGTCTTATCTGATGGTTATCCACAATATTTGTAATATAATCTCTGACCTTGGCATTCCAGATCTTGTACTCTATCCTATGCTTTTTGAGGATCGTCTCTATTTCATAGATCACGGGCGCCCTAGCAGAGCGTATATGTTGAATATATTTTCTTGAAATTTCTACTTCAGCCTGAATAGCTATTAAACCATGTTGGTGCAGGTCCAAGAGCCTGACATGTATTTCCCATGGTTTGATGAGCATCTTTGCAAAACCGTTCCCTATCTGGGTAGGTTTTCTATTCTCAAATTTTACTCGTTTAAATCCTTCTAGGATTAAAGTCTTAACTAATTCATCTTTTTTTGCTTTTACCATCAGACTGAGATGATCAAACTGTATTTCTTCGTTTAAGATGAAATCATAAAATCCTTCCATGAAGCCAATATGCCTTGGATATCGCGTTAGAAATTCAGCCATAGATATAAGGACATGAGTCCTTTGATGCGATATTAAAAGGCTACGCCATTTATCAAAATACTCTTTCTTTTTGCGGATCACTGAGGCCTCTAATATAGATGTCCTCACTAGGATCTATAGTCATGTCGCGCGGAGATAGCTTTCTGTCCGTTAGGGTTACCTTGAATCCACGAATTATGACAGCAGGTATAGATTCGCAAGTTTCGCCCATTACAGCGACACCAATGGCTGCCAAGCCGTCGGCGACTGCCCTAATGGTAACTCTTAAAAAATTGCCAAATAGGTCCCTTCTCCCTCTTTCATCTTCGACTGGCTCAAATCCAGAACACGCTATCGCCACCCCGACGGTACCCATCCGTGTCGGCATGAGCCTACTGTCCGCAATAACAATTCCGACCCGAATTTTACGGTATACCAAAAATTTCAGTCTCAGGTTTTCTGCCGTTTTGAAGGCATCTCTTGGATAGACGGCTACGTACCCAGAAGGAATATTTGATTTATCAATTCCAGCGTTCGGAGCAATGACGCCGTCTTTAATTGCAAGCAGAAATCCAGGTAGCCCTCCAAAAATATAATCTGATTCTCTGAGTGTTAATTCTGCAATCTCATGGTCCATATGAAATCTATCCGCTAGAATTTGGGCCTTCTTGCTGACCTTAATTTTTCCAAGTTTGAGCAGTGCACCTTCGCTCATCGAAGCAAATTTGCTTGAAATTACAATTATATCACTGTTTCTAAATTTAAAGCCTGACGCTACAAGGCTATCAAAAAGATCAAAGCCACCTCTCTTAATGGAGGAAGATATGGGTAGTACTTCCAAGCGTCTCCAGACATGTGCAGTAGGGTGAGACCGCCTATAGTAATCTTCCTCTTTCACAGAAGGTTTTAACCTCGGTATCGTTATCACATCTTTATCTATTATTGACAGGAATGACTATCACTGAAAAGATACTTGCTCGAGGGGCTAACGAAGAAAGGGTCTCGCCCGGACAAGTTGTATTTGCCAGGGTAGACAAGCTTATGATGCATGATGTCTCTGGCCCTGGAGTAATTAAGGTAATCAATGACTGGGAAAAGAAGGGGAAAAAATTCGAGGGAATTTGGGATCCCGAACGGGTATGGATAACTGAAGACCATTTCGTGCCTGCGGCGGATAGGATCTCTGCTGATAACGTAAATTTACTAACCTTGTGGGCTAAAAAATACGGGGTAAAAAAACATTTCAAGTATGGCCTAGGACAATACGGTATATGTCATTCCCTATCCCATGAGGAAGCATTGGTCTTACCGGGCGAGGTATACGTGGGTGGAGATTCGCATACAAATACTACCGGTGCGATGGGAGCATTTGCAGTTGGTTTGGGTCATACTGATATAGCATACGTTTTGATGAAAGGACTTATCTGGTTCAAAGTCCCGGAGACGATGCTATTTATGTTGTCGGGAAAAAAGCCTGACTACATAATGGCAAAAGATATCATTTTGGCAATAATTGGTGAGATAGGGACGGATGGGGCAAACTACAAAGCAATGCAGTTTTCGGGTGAGATAGTAAAGGAGCTCCCGATGGAAGAGCGGTTAACATTGACGAATATGACTACAGAGGCTGGTGCAAAAAATGGGATAATAGAAGCTGATGAAACCACGCGCCAATATATTAGTGAGCGAACCGATGTGCCACCTGCCTCGCTAATGGGTGACGAGAATGCAGAATTTTCTGAGGTCTTGAACTACGAGATCAACAAGCTAGAACCGATCGTTGCCAAGCCGTTTTCACCAGCGAATACATGTGCGGCTAGAGAGCTGCAGGGAATAGAAATAAACAAGGCCTACATAGGTTCTTGCACAGGAGCCAAACTTCAGGATCTAAGGTTGGCCGCCAAATTAATGAGGAACAAGAAGGTAAGGATACGGACAGAGGTTTTGCCGGCTACACAATCAATATATCTCAAGGCCATGAATGAGGGACTGATAAATACCTTTGTTGAAGCTGGAGCCGTAGTTGGACCGCCCACATGTGGTGCATGCTGTGGTGCGCATATGGGAGTATTAGGGAAGGGCGAAGTTTGCATAAGTACTACTAATCGAAATTTTCCAGGGAGAATGGGACATGTGGATTCACAAACATATCTTGCCTCTCCCCTAGTAGTTGCAGCCTCATCCCTAACCGGCAAGATCACAGACCCAAGAGACTGAAAAAAGGCAATGAAAGGAAGGGCCCATAAATATGACAGAGCGAACATAGACACAGACGTTATAATCCCCGGACCGTACCTGAAAATTCACGATCATAAGGAGCTTGCGAAGCACGCGATGGAAGGATTAGATCCTAAATTCCTAGAGAAGGTTTCAGAGGGTGACTTTTTGGTATGTGGAAGTAATTTCGGTTGCGGCTCAAGTAGAGAACACGCTCCCGCTGCGCTCTCTTACGCAGGCATCAAAGCAATCTTGGCCCCTTCTTTTGCCAGGATATTTTATAGAAATGCAGTAGACGGTGGATATTTGCTTCCTATCGAAATTGAAGAATCCACTCTGAAAAGAATTGATAATGAAGATGAGCTCGATGTGGACATTGCCACTGGTAGGATTACCAATCTAACCAAGAACCAGGATTACAATATGAAGCCTTTTTCTGAAATGATAGCAAAGATTGTAAAGGCTGGAGGGTTAATTAACTTTAACGATGGTCAGGAGAAAGGGGAAACTAGAGGAGATATTTAGCAAGGCACTGTATGCTGATGACCCTAACCTTTATTCAGTAAGTTATCGTGATTTTGAATCTATTGTCCAAGTATCTCTTTTAGATTTTCTA
>CAYTQD010000032.1:0-14859 GCA_964439995.1 uncultured Nitrososphaeraceae archaeon | reverse complement strand
CAACTTGCAGTCAAACCGAAATATGAAGGTAATGCAGAATTGAAGATTGATAAGACGGGTGCAAAATATGGCTGATGCAGCATTTTGTGGAAGATGAACAAGGATATATTGAAACTTTCGATATTGTGGTAGATACAAATCAATCCAAACCAAACAGAATGAATAACACCATAAGTGTGACAGGGGAATAAATAAAAACTGGGGAGAGAAATTGATGAGTCATAAAAGTGTCCGATAACTTGTTCATGATTTGCACCATTTGATCAACCAGCCAAGGTTCTCTTTATTGTTTATTGCCCAGTACTCCTTCTGGGTTCTACTTTCCAGCTCCTTTATACATTCTATCTTAACATCTTTTGTCTCAACAGTTATGCCCAAGTTAGAGAAACTTTGATTGAACTTTTCGATACATAACTCTAGGGCAGACGTATTGTCTATAGATATTATTCCTTTATTTATATTCGGTCCCCCCTGAAACACTAGATTCTTGATAAAATTGGTGGCAGTAATATTAAATGAGTTTTGAAGATATCGGGCAAAAAGGTTAGAGCCAAATAACTCTGACAGAATGTTTGTAGCTGTCCTAAAAATTTTAGCATGATGCTCAAAATCTATTATATTGTCTTGTCCCTTTCGAAGATTTAGACCAATTAGCTGTAATAGTAGTCGTTCTATTGCACACTGATTTGATAATATTCTTTGATCATACTTTGGTAGATTTTCTCTGAAAAAGTCAGAAGTCCAATCTCTTCCATTTAGTTGTAGGTTGAATGCAATAGCATGAACACCAATAGAGTTCTCAAGGTCTTCTGGTAGAGGTTCGTAGTAGGGTTTATTTATTTTATGTATCTTTGATTTTTTAGCATATTCTTCCTCTAACATTTTTACCTCTGCATGCTCTTCTTTCTCTAAGATTTCATAATAAATGTCAAGTATTTGTTCTGCTACATTTTCAGCCGAAATTTCAATTTGTTCATTTTTGACTCTATAAACATGAAATCCCATATTTTTTAGTGCTCTTTGCCGTATTCTATCTGGTTTCTGACGATATTCAAGATCATGGATTCCGCCATCTACTTCAACGACAAGTCTCTTACCTACAATAAAGTCAGGGGTGTACCAAATACATGCTGAAAGCCAAATTTCTGGATTTCTTACATATTTGATGGCCTTAAAGGTAAGCTTCTCCAACGCTGATGCCAACATATCTTCATATATTGTAGTCTCCGGGCGTCTGTACGGATAAGATGATGATGGCCAATAGTTACGCCTATCTGTCCTATTTGATCGCGACCTGTTAGACATTGTAGGATGGCTCCCGTGTGTCATTAATCGTGCATACTACTACAACAAATAAAAATAATATAAGAACACGTTGATAATAAAAAAAATTTCTTTGGGGTTTACTTACCAATCATCATTCCGGGACCGCCATGCATCATTTGCTGCATTTTCATTAATTCCGTATGAGACACCTCCTGTGATGCCAACACCTGTCCGTTCCCTGGATCAACTAGAACCTTATGGAATTCCATCCCCGGAGTACCTAGGATAATTGTGTATACAAAGTAGCCACCATATTCCCCACCAAATGCTGCCATAGCAATTGAATTGTTACCTGTTGACAGCTCTGCAGTGGTTATCGCTTGAGTTAGTGTAGTGTTAACTTGAGAACCAATTGCTTCGAAAATTGTCTGTCCTAGATTAATAGTCCCATTGATAATCTGCTGACCGGAGGTTATGTTCCCAAAGCCATCGCGATCTCCCATCATCTTCTGTGCAAAGACGTTATGTTCATTTGTTGAGGTCATTATGCTCGTCATGGCCATCAAAAATCCTGTTGCTATTACAGCTGTAATCAAGGTTCTTGATTTCATATCATGTAAAAGACATTCTCATTATTTATGGCTTGTTACTACTTTCCTTTTTTTTCAAAAAAGAATCGATAATAAGTATTCAAACAAGTTAGCAGACATCATTTTAGGAGAGTTGAAAGTGAGAAGAAATCGACACTAAGTGGTGTTTCGCAGAAGAGTCATCGCTGTTGAAGCTCATGGCGGCTATAGGTAGCTGAGACAGTATTGACTATATTAGTATAGCTCAGATCCTCATGGGTGTTAGTACTATTTAGCTGAGACACTTGCATGTGCAGACCTCCATTTTGAAGATTTCATTGAATTGTCTAAAGATCTGTACTGCGGCATCATGATTCTTTTTGGAGATCTGACCGATGACGATCATGATCTGACTTCCAACCTCTTTCTCTGCATCTCTCCCATCCAATTTAAGCATTGATAATAGTAAATTTGGTATAGCCTAAAAGTTAGTAAGGGATCAAAAGTATAGCTAGTTCATCTTGGGAGCTGGTAGTTTGGTTGTATCAAACTCCTTAAAGTTGAGCGGTAGAAAGACCTTCTCAAACGCGCTGACTATATTAGGGCTCGAAAAGAATCCAATAATCTTTACTGTATCTGATCCTACATTGCGAAAATTGTGAGGTTCCATAACAGGTACCACTCCTAATTCACCACGTGAAATCTGGTCTTTTTTCTCGCCAATCGTAGCTTCAACAGTTCCATCTATAACATAGATAATCTCCTCTGCACTATCAGTATGACTTCCAAGTTCACGTCCTGGTTCAAGCTCAAAATATACTACTGCACCACTCTTTGTTCCAGCCGCGCTATACAATGCAAAATTTCCAGTAACACGACGATGTGGATCATCCTCTGCTCCGTAATTTGTCATCTTTTCTAGTTTTTCTAAATCTATCTTAAGCATTTATGTCATAGCATAACAATGGTATTTATACCTTGAAAAGTAGCATTGATCATTCATGTAGGAATAGCTCGATAATGCACCCAGAACCTTTGATACCCTGTACTAAAAGATAGTAACTACTTGACGTAATACTACCGACAAAGACAGATGATGAAGCATTACTACATAAAGGTAGCTACTATCGATTAACAACGTTGAGTATGTTGCCATCTGGGTCCTTGAACCAAGCTACTTTCATGTTACCAGATACGTGGAGATCACCCTCTAGTGTAATGCCTGGCATGTCATAGTGTTCGAACTTAACACCCTTGGCCTTGAGCGTCCACACAACATTTTCTAGTCCCTCGCCGACCATCCATGTCGCAGCCGTGGCCTTATTGGTTCCGGCGTACTGAGATCGATAGACAATGATTGTGGAGTTTCCACTTTTAAAGATGATTACCTCTTGCCCTTCTGTTTCTACCTGTTTAAGGCCGAGTGTATCCTCATAGAATTTCTTTGCGACATTCAAATCCTTGACCGCGATATTTGCTGACGCATCTTTATCTCCCAACATGCCAATCCTACTCCTCACTTAAACTTATAGTTTGTGTGCTATACATTCTAGATTCTAAGAGGTGTGAACTTTCATGATCAAGCTAGATCCTGGAGTGACGAATAGCAGAGTAACGGTATATGTATTTGAAAAGTAGGAGACTAGGTCTCATCATTAGGCCTCTGTTTCAGAACTTCAGCAGCAACCCAACAGACTATCGACTGACAACTTTAAGTATGTCGGTATGAGGTGTGATTGGATTAATCCTGTCAAGATGACCAAGTGATGTGATGGCTCTGACCAGATGTTCTATTCCTATCGTTTACGAAGAACTTAAATCATGCAAAACTATCATAACTGTATGAAAAAGTCGTCTCTAGAATTCGTATTGAGCATAGGATTAGGATTAATTTTACTTAGCACTATACAAGTGTCAGCCCAACCTCTCATAAAGGACACTGCAACTGGGAACTTGACAGAAGATGTCGATATTTCAATAAATCCTGAAGAACCACTTCCAGCCAATGGAACCGTAAGTATTAGCACAGAAGGAGCAACAGATACAGACATGAATGTATTTCCACCTGAAGGGGTTTACGTTGTTATATCAAATGATACTGTTACAGTAACTAATCACACTGTAGACATTGGAACGGCTGAGGAAGAGGAGGAGGATGAAACAGAAGAAGAGGAGGCATCAGAAGAGTGAGGTCCAGTGTTGAACAATTAAAACTTTCCCGGCTATTCTACATACTCAAGTGAGGATCGATTAATTGCGGATTTCTAAAGATGGCCTCAAATTCAAACTTTAAAACTGGGACAAAGTAATTTTGCTATCTAGTGCCAAGGTGCTTCAGTAAATGTACTAGGTGTTGCTGGTAGTACTCGAGAGGGATCATTCAGTACACAGGCTCTAAAATTAGTACTAGAGGAATTAAAAAGATATGCATCTGACTCCAGATTGCTCGAATTACGCAACAAACTCTTCTGTAGGACTATATTATGTATGGATTTCAGTCTGTTGTATTTCCTTCTTCCTAGGTTTTGATTTTCTTTTATGTGGTGTAGTCCTACAGCAATTTACTACTTATACTGTTATCTCCAATTTTTCTCTCTGCTTTTAGGAATTTGCTGCCGCTGCTGCTCCTCCATCTTTCTTTGTGACCCGATGGTAAGAATCTGATCAACAACATCAGTAGTAGCTAGAAGCTAGCCGAAGTAACTTTCAATATGTAGCTCAATACATCAAACCTAGAAATGATATGTAACCGTTCTGTATCTGCACAAGACTTTTTGGGTTTTAATTTACGTATTGAAAGAGGATGATATCCATTCCCTTGCTGTTACTATATCTCGCTGAGTCAGTTCGTGCCCACTGTTCTGCCACTGAATTGATACTCTAGCTTCAACTTTCATCAAAAGATCAAAAAGCTCCTCTGTCTGGTGTCTAGGTACTATGGGATCACGTACTCCTGCAGAAATGAGAACATGTTTACTTGATAAATTAGGCAACGTATCCGGAACAAGTGGAATCATTGGTCTAAAAAGTATGGCGCTGGATAGAATCTCTGGTCGAAGCAAGAGTGTACTTGCAGCTATATTAGCTCCATTAGAATATCCAATTGCCATAATTCGATTCAAGTCAAAGGCATATACTTTAGATGCGTTCTGCACAAAATCAACTAATTCGTTTGTACGGAATTTCAAATCATCTATATCAAAAACTCCTTCAGCCAATCTGCTAAAGAACCGTGGCATTCCATTTTCTAGCACCTTACCACGAGGGCTAAGAATTGCAGCATTCTTAATTTCAAACATCTTGGCTATAGGGACCAGATCATCTTCATTCCCTCCGGTTCCGTGCAATAATAGTAAGGTTAATGAATTGTTATCCTCCAAAATTTCTGAAGGGATAAATTTATGAATGAATCCAAGTCGGTTGTTTGCGTTCAATTTGATCTTAACTTGATTATAAATACCTGTGGCATGGTTATCGGCCTAATGCTACCTTTGGATAGACTACTGGAGGCAAAATTCTTTCGAGCTCGCTTCGCATCGGTTCAAGCCATGGAGGAAGAACTAGGTGAGTACCTAACGCATCGAGCTTTTCATCGACTGTAAATCCAGGAGGATTAGTAGCTATTTCAAAAAGAATTCCACCCGGCTCACGGAAATAGACAGAATGAAAGTAAAATCGATCTATCACAGGGGTAGCATTTAATCGAGCTTTGACAATATTACGGCGCAAGATCAATTGTTGTTCATCAGTTGGAGTACGAAATGCCACGTGATGGACTGATCCGATACCTATGATAGCTTGCTGTGTGTAGGGTAAACAGAGAACATCAACAATATTTGCGCCTCCTACGCCTCCTCCTTCCCTGTCAATACTGGCAGCTGGAGACGCTGTGGTTGATAATTCATAGCGGAATCTGCTCCCGGCCTGACGTGTAGGAATAAATCCCAATTCGTCAGTCAAAACCGACGCAGTCCGCTCATACCCTTCTTCAGACAGGGTTACAGAATAAAGGCTCCTTATTGCATGTTCGACAGGTATGGGACCGCCTTTCCAAATGTTGACAGTTCTTTCCTCTGCAGATTTATGTGCTACAAGTTCTAGTTCTAATCCATCTGGGTCGTATAATGTAATTACTTGTTCATCATTGAACCTTTGATACGGTCCATTATGCTCTATCTGCCTGCTCTTTAATCTATTTGTCCAATAGCTAATAGAATCTTCAGGTATCAGAAATGATGTAGCAATAACCTGACTTGTTCCTCGACGTCCTCTAGGAATGTTTGGCCAGTGGAAAAATGTAAGAATACTGCCTGGACGTCCAAGCTCGTCACCATAATAAAGGTGGTATGCCGTTGGATCATCTTGATTTACTGTTAATTTTACTAACCTAAGCCCCAACTCACCTGTGTAAAAATCTATGTTCCTCTGTGGACTACTAGTTATTGCTGTGACATGATGTATTCCAAAGACGCCCTTGCTCATGACATCGTTATCTGTCATTTCTTATTGCCACAAAGTATGCATTACAGAGGTAGGTTTTATTCTGTAACCTGTACACCAGCCAGCTTATTAAACCTCCAACAATTGCTCCTATGATAATTCTAACGTATGTGCCTGATGCGTTTGTCATATCCATACAGCCCTTAGTTATTTCAGGGATGCAACCCCATAAAGCGAGGAATTGAAATATCAATTTAGTTTATAATAATATTGTATATTAGATGTAAATTTTTCCTTTGTCGTGGATGGCGTTGGTTAATCTGTGACACATGTGACCAGATTACTTCATTCTTAGTCAACAAATACTGTAAAAACCAACTATATTTAGTGATGAATAAAAAAATATGACGGAAAAAAGTATGCAGGATTCTGGAAACACATTAGCATCATTATCTCAGGCTATCGAGGGTGTAGCTGCTAAGGCATCAGAGTCCGTAGTAAGCATACGTTCAAGGAACAGAGGAAATGGTTCAGGAGTTGTTTGGACCGCTAACGGGCATATAGTGACCTGCAGCCATTTAATCAGAAATGTAGCTAGAGTAGAAGTGAGTATAAACAATGGCAAGTCTTTTCCAGCCAAGGTTATTGGGGAGGATCCCTATTCAGATATCGCACTCCTGAAAATTCAAGCCAGTGATAGTAATGGCATTCCCATAAGGCCAATAGAGGTTGGCAATTCTGAAAATCTGAAGGCAGGACAGTTTGTTCTCGCTCTTGCCAACCCCTATGGAGAATATCCTAGCATTACAGAGGGAATAATCACAAGCGAAAGAAGTTCAATTAGAGGAGGAGGATGGTTGTGGGGAGGCATAATGGATAATATAGTTATTACTGATGCTTCTCTGAATCCTGGATATTCAGGAGGACCACTAGTGGACATAGAGGGAAAGATGATAGGACTAAACGTCGCCTATATATCATCTCGTGGAATTGCAATTAGAGGGGGCAAAGTCAAAAATATCGCAGATCAACTGGCAAAAGATGGAGCAATTAAGAGAGCATATCTTGGTATTGTTACAGACATGATTTCTCTTCCACCGGAAGTACGTGCACAACTAGGACCAAGCCAAGGAGAAGGGCTAATTATCTTATCAATAGAACAAAACTCAGCTGCAAAGAAAGCTGGGCTACTAATAGGGGATACTATTGTAAAATTTGATAACGAACCTATTACAAATGTTTATGACTTAAGAAGGCAACTCTTGAAACAAGACGTTATTGGAAAATCGGTAGAGATTGGTATAATAAGAGGTGAAAAAAAGACTGAGCTCACAATCATCCCTGGTGAAATATCTAGATCCGCTTAACAACAACAGCGACAACCAATGGAGGTACATAATAAGGCATGATACCAGTTAATGAAGACATAATTGTTAATGCTGTTGAAAAAGTAAGTAAAAGTGTTGTAAACATAGCAAGTGTAAGAACAGTCCATGACCAACTATTTCGCGTATTTCCAGTTCAAGGTGTTGGCTCAGGTGTAATAATTGATGAGAGATGTCATGTTCTCACCAATAATCATGTCATTGATGATGCTCAAACGCTAAAGATTACGCTAGACGATGGAAGCGTGTTCGATGGAAAAGTGGTAGGAACCGATAAGACAACAGATTTGGCTGTAGTAAAACTAGATTCAACAGAATCACTCCCATTCGCTGAATTAGGAAACTCTGACGGCTTGAAAATTGGTCAAATAGTAATCGCGATAGGTAATCCATTTGGTTTAAGTGGAGGGCCGACCGTAACTACTGGAATTTTAAGTTCATTAAACAGAAAGATCCAAGTGGAAGATGGAGTGCTAGAATTAATTCAAACTGATGCAGCAATAAATCCAGGCAACTCAGGTGGACCTCTGACTAACACAAACGGTGAGGTTATAGCCATTAACACAGCAAAGATGCCATATGCACATGGTATTGGATTTGCGGTACCAATCAACGTTGCTAAAACGGTAGTGACAGAGTTAATACTAAATGGAAGGGTAATTAATAGACCATGGATTGGAATTTCTTATGTAAAAATAACGAGACAATTAGCTTACTATTACAGGCTACCAACGATAGAAGGAGTTTTAATAGCACATGTAGAACCGTATAGCCCTGCTGATGATGCAGGATTGAGAAAGGGCGATATAATAGAAGCAATTGACGGCGAGAGAATAGATGATACTACAGAAATTTCGCTGAAAGTGAGAAAGAAGAATATAAACGATAGGCTGATAGTAAGTATTAACCGGTATGGAAGACAGTTTGAAGTTCCTATCCAACTTCAGCCTAGACGATAACCTTCATTATTTTTTAGATTTTATTTTTATTTGGCAGTTTAATACTAGTTGTTATTGTAGCAATTGATTTATTACACCAATTTATAAAAATAGAATAATTATTGTTTTTAATTTTTTAAGTGTTAACCATGAGTAGTATAACCGGGGAGTTGTAGCATGCTTACACTATTACTTTATCTATGTGACTTACTTCTGCAAACATTAGTCAATTAATACTCATTCTTCTTATATTAGAAGTAGGAAAAAGTATGACAACTATAATTGGAATCAAAACAAAAGAAGGCGTTGTTCTCGGCTCCGACAAAAGAGCCAGTAAGGGTTTCTTTATTGGGTCGAAAATAACGCAAAAAATATCAAAGATAGATGATACAGTAGCAGTAGCAATTGCAGGACAATTGTCAGACGCAGAATATCTAGTTAAAGTAGCAAAAGCTGAACGAAGTATTGTAGAACTTCGCAGAGGATTTCCACTATCAGTAAAAGAATCGACTAGACTAATAGCAAATCTTGCGTACTCTGGCCTTAAGAATTATCAACCATATTTTGTGGAGTTACTGGTTGGAGGTGTAGACGATGAAGGTGGTCATGTATACGTAGCAGATATGAGTGGAGCAATAACATCAGAAGATTTTGCAGCCTCTGGTTCTGGCTCGCCCATTGCATATGGGGTTCTTGAAAGTAGATATAGTGAAGAAATAACCAATGAACAAGCTAAAGAAATCGCAACTAAAGCAGTTGCTGCAGCTATGGAAAGAGATCCTGGTTCTGGTAACGGAATTGATATTTTAGTAATCCCAAACTTGTTAAAAATCAAGAATACTAGGGAGGCGACAAGATAAGAGATGTCAGATGAAAGAGATGCTGTAACAAACAACAACTCTGCTTTTGGTTTCAGCGGAACTACTAACAACAGAGGATATCTTTCATACTATGGTCCAGGAGGGAGAATGCCATTAGTAGAAAGTGCCTTAGAAGCTGTCAGTAGGGGTTCAACTACTATAGGAATAAAGACTCCTAATTTCGCCTTAACTTCAAGTCATATTAAACCAACAAGACCTCTTATGGAGCCAACTGAAAAGATATTTTCAATAGATGGACATGTGGGTGCCACTGGTTCCGGATATATAGGAGACATCTTACAATCGATAGATGAGCTAAGAATGGAGGCCCAGAAACACAAATTAACGTTTGAGAGTCCAATAGATATTGCTTCGCTTGTAAAGCATCTGAGTTCTTATCTCCATGCTTACACAATATATGCAGTCAGACCACAGGCAGCATCTATTATAATTGCTGGCAAGGATCAGGTTGGTGCTCAATTGTATCAAGTGGATCCTGGCGGCACGTATTTCAGAGGATCTGCATTTGCAATAGGTCAATTTTCAGACGCTGCTCTTAACCTTATTCAGCACGAGTATAATGCAGATATGACTGCTGGGCAGGCTATACAACTTAGCAATCAAGCCATAGAAAGAGCTGTAGGAGAAGAAAAACCATTAGTGGATACTGGTATCGTTTCAGCTGCAGATGGATTATTCAAGCGGGTTTGACGCATGCCAAAGTAAACTACTTCGCCAGATTCATCTCAACTGATAACAAATACTGCAACTGCATCGTCTATTTGTACAAATCTCTAACTAAATATCAACCAGCAATCAACTGTATTCGATCTCTTCTTTTACGATAGCTCTAACGCAACAGTCAGTTGAACAGTAGACTTCTGTCTCTGACACAATCACTGGATCGTTTGGATCGAAATGAATAATATTGTACGAGCCTTCTGTTATAATCATCGCTAACCTTTCAGGGTTTGGCTCCTTGTTGCAAGATGGACAGCTTAGATATTCACTTGTCATGATCTAACTCCGCAATATGATCTTATAACCATATACTGATTTATACCATATATTAGTCTCAATACTGGTAGTCTCAATACTGGTCGAGGAAGGGGTTTCTTATAAAATATTTTCAGGCCAATTAGGTGAGTCAAAAAATTGTTTGGACCGAAAAAAGATCAAGTTGGGCGGCCCAGTACGAGATGGCAATCTGCTCCAATAATCACTTTATGTTAGTGGTGTTTCCTTAAGCTTACAAACTGACTCCATACGAGCGGGCCTACAGGATTGGTATTCGAGTCAGAGAGTACTTGTCTTTGTTATACCCCACCGATCCTTTTCCAACTTCTTAATTTGCTCTCTGATCAGCAAGCGTCTAGGGTCTTTAGAGACCAGCACCTCCCGATTCTACATTTGCATATAATCCTGAAGCAATTACTGATGACTGCTGATATAGACAGATATGTTAGAAACTATTCTACGCCTGGGAGAATGCGTGCTGGCGTACTACAGACCGTTTCCAATAAATGCCAGTTCTAGCACTTTGTAGAGGGTATAGTTTTGGCTATGCTCCGCTAACTTCAATGAAGTCTATTGCTACTGTTGTGCATGGTGGATGTTAACAAAGCGAGGAACTTCACTGTAACATTACGAAAGTGGAGGTTGGATCTCGCGAATTGACAAATTCCTGAAATCAATATTGGCAGTGTCATCCCATCTAAATGTAGCAACTGGAGAACCCCATGTTATGAGTTGGTCTGATTGTCCTCCGCATCTGTCCATTTTGGAGCCCCATCCTCCAACATCCTTATATTCATATACTTTTTTCCAGGTGTTATTATTATTTTGATCAATCCACATTTCTATGGTAGGATGATCTGCTCCGTTTTGTAGAACATTATATACAATAATTTTTAATCCTATCCATTTGTTTGTAAGATTTCCAATTCCAACATCCTTATGCTCTGGTTCCCATGGCCATTTTTTTGGTTGTTCGGTATAATGTACATGCCACTCTTCTTTTTGGGCAGAGATTGTACCATCAAAACGTAGCTGAAGTTTATAATCAGATCCACCACATCCACTGTGGTTTCTATTATGCCATATGCTACGACTAAACATACTGTATTCATCTTCCACATACTCGTTCAACTTGAAGTAACCTGTCATCTCGACATTCTTCCAATCTGAAGGTTTGTACCAATAACCTCTTTCATTAATTGTACTATGATTGTAGGTATCTATTCCATCCTTTTGTCTAAAATCGTCTTAGCCCCTTTTCCATACACTTAGCCTAGTATGCTCCTTTGAATCAACTGACCAACTCCCATCCGAATTCCTTGTAAGATTTGCCTTAGGATCAAACCTTTCATCTTTATCTAGGTTGCTAGGATTCATAACCCATTCATCTGCATGCATTTTAGTAGGATAAATCATATCACTTTTTTTGATCTCAACATCTGTGGTAGGAGGCAATGTTGGTAGTGGTATTATTGGATGGACATTGTAATTATAATAGATTATGACTATTATGACAACTATTAAAATACCGATACCTACAAGACGAAACTTTCTAATCTTTATCACCACTTCTATAAAATACCGTATCCTGTGATTCACACAACTTTCGGATTAAAATCTAACACGATAAAGGAGTGTATAGTGGGTAATGCAGAGATTTCAAACAGGTTATAACAAAAGATATATGTTTTTTCCATTGTCAGTAGCAACAGCTATCAAGGATTATAACAGTAACCATTCAATCCTGTTCTAATGCATAGTAAGCATCTGAGTTCAACTTCTCTTTTTACCCTCTCTAACAGTTTATGCTATCATCCTGTGGGACTTCGGGATCGGCATCATCATCAACATCATCTCCTAACTTCCAGTAGTTAGCCTCAATTACAGCATTAATCTCGCAATCAGAAATAGTCTCTGTGCCGTAACTAACCCTTTCTGCCATGAGGTTTCCATCAAAATTTGCATGTCCAAGACCTAGTGCATGACCCATCTCATGTTTTGCAACCTGTCCTATTGTTGCAGCATCAAATTCATAATCTTGTACTCCCTCGTAAAGGGTAATTTGTACATTAATTAAGAAACTACGCCAATTGGCGATTGTTATGGTCTGACCGGCTATCTCTCCCTCCTCATCATTATCCTCCTCGAGCTCGATTATTATATCAGATATTTTCTTACTTGATTCTTCTTCAAGTTCTAGAGGTTCTATTTTTGTATCCCACTCTTGGACTGCATTTCGTATTGCTTCCTCTTGGCCTTCTGACACATCATCATCATCTATATGGTATGTGAGTCTACCATCTTCTAAACTACTCCCCCAAGCACAGCATATCTGAATGGAGTTTTCTTCCTCAAAATCTTCTTCCTCAAAATCTTCTTCCTCAAAATCTTCTTCCTCAAAATCTTCAAAGAGACCATTACTTGCGTGCACTGAACCAACTAGATCCATAGAGAGCGAGGCTATGATTGACATAGATCCAAGCAACATAATGAAGCAAAAACGTACCTCGTGGTACAAATATACTGTAGAATGTATTCAATCCCACTTATATGAGATTGTTATTTAGAATCTAGTAGAAAACTACATTTTCATAATCGTAAGATTGTTACTAGACTTTTTCCTCTAAGATAATTCTCTCATGTGCAGACATTGGTTACAAATAGTGACATATTTGATTGATTTTGTCATGACATAACAAATTAGTGTCCTTAGTTGACGTGCTATAACATTAAGAGAACAAATTAAGATTTTAGATATGAATCTTCAAGAATTTGCTTTACCTCCATTTCCTGTTACTTGCATTTAAGACCAATTCTGAGATTCTCGATATTCTCATTCATCTTATCTATGTACCCTCTGCCTGCATTTTGTTCTTCCTTTCCAATTCCTTCAATCGGACTCAATGTAAGAACCTTACCGTCAGGAATTTCCTGGGCAATAACTTCAGCTAGACGCGGGTCAGTTAGCTCTTCTGAATATATAGTAGCTAATTCCATATCTAGAGCCAAACCTATTACTTGCTGTATTCTTTGCGCTGAGATATCACCCTCAGGAGATGATGCATGAATTCCATGTTCCGTTAGATTGTATCTATTTGAAAAATAAACAAAAGCCTTATGAAAAGTAATAAAATCTTTCTTTTCGCAGTTAGACAACTCTGTTCTAATATTCATATCAAGATCGTCAAGTGCTGACGTGAAGTTGTTGGCATTTGCATGATAGTATTCAGCATTCGAGGGATCAATCCTTACCAGACCATCACGGATTTTTTCAACTTGTTGTTTTGCTAGTAGGGGATCTAACCAAATATGCGGATCAAGCAAACCTTTGTTGCTCTGATCTAAATTCAATCCATCGCTTGTATCAAGCACGACCTTTGCGTTTATGTTCTTAAGCCTCTCTCCCTCAAAACCAGCACCATTAAAGACTATCATATCAGCTCTCTCTGCATTCTGTATTTGTTGTATTGTTGGTTCAAAGTCATGTGGCTCAATACCAACTGGGACTAAGCTTGACACATCAACCCGATCTCCTCCAACTTTCTTAACGAACTCAAATATTGGATAGAAAGAGGCAATAACTCGTACTTTGTCTGCCGCAGCCGAATCTGAGGAGTTGGTAATGTTATCTGTTAATATATTTCCCCCGACAGTATCAGTGCCAGTTGATGAAAAAATGGGAGAAGATATGGATGACGCTGTTGTGGCGAATAGTATAATAATTATGATCATTTGAAAGGATTTCTTCATAGTTTAGATAGTTTTATTAGTAATTTAAATATTTATTAATAACATTTAATTAACTAACTATAATGAATTATTAATGTTACTCTACAGGCAACACCAATTATTTTCATCCCGTTCTAGCACAAGTTCCTGTACCCGTATTTCATATCATTCAAGTAGGGAATTATATTTTTTCAGTGGTAAATAGGAAGAAGTGTTATTCTACGAGATAAGTGGCACACTAAAGGAAAAAGTAGCGCCTTTTCCATCTGAGTTGTTCTTGGCCCATATTTTACCACCATGACTCTCTATAATCCTTTTTGAGATAAATAGTCCGAGACCAAGCCCAACACTTGTACTAGATTTTGTTACGAATTTTTCAAATAATCTAGGCATTATACTTGGATCGATACCCTGCCCACTATCTTTGATGCTCACGATTGCTTGTGTTCTATCGTTAGCGTCAATCCTCTTTTCTATTCTAACTAATATCGATCCAGACTCGGTAAACTTAATTGCATTAGTAAGCAAGTTAGAAATCACTTGCATCAATCTGAATCTATCTGCTTCTACTAATATAGCATCACTTTTTGAACTATTATCCTCTATGTATAACATGACTGAATGATCCTTTGATAATTGACTTTTTGTGTCTGAT
>CAYTQD010000031.1:0-14884 GCA_964439995.1 uncultured Nitrososphaeraceae archaeon | reverse complement strand
CCATCATCCACCATCTGTCCGACTAATTTTTGATCCTGTCATTCTCCAACAAAAACTGGTCGAAGTGCATATAGAAATGAATTGATCCTGGAACTAATCAAGGATTGTACCGATTCTCCTAATCCCTAATATGATATTAATATGATAAGTATCCGAATGTTCGTGTATGACCTATCCAAGTCTTGGCCTTCTTCCTACTAAATACTAAACGGCAATAATAATAAGAGAGTCTATTTAGTGACTGAAGAACTGCTGTTGAGGTAAGAAGAAGAATGTCGTCCATGCCTTTGCTATGTTACTATTTAATTCCAGTATTGTATCTGTTGTTCTCGTGTATAACCTGATGTTATCTCTCGCTGCATCCAAGCTGTTAACGGCTACTTGGTTATTTACTTGAACTGTATTTACGACGTTGTTTGCAATTTCATTTGTTTGGTTCCGAATTTGGTCTAAATAATGACTGGCAAATGGCAAGTTAAAGCTAAATCCTCTAGCATCAGCAATGTTTTTTTGAGCTGCCAGGGTGTTCTGAACCATGTTTCTGACGGCCTGGATGTAATCAAGTTGAAGATTAGATATAGATTGAGAATACTGAGGTTGAGCTTTTGCTACTTCATCTACTACTCTAGTAATGCTTTGAGTTATTGTGTCATACAGA
The DNA here is from genome assembly GCA_964439995.1 of uncultured Nitrososphaeraceae archaeon. Classification (GTDB taxonomy): domain Archaea; phylum Thermoproteota; class Nitrososphaeria; order Nitrososphaerales; family Nitrososphaeraceae; genus TH5893. The sequence continues at coordinate 14,226 of CAYTQD010000031.1, read as the reverse complement.
TTTTCCGCTGTACTGGTTCTTATTGAATTGTTATCTTTTGACATGGACTCTACCATCTCAGATATCATATATAAACCTTGGTGATAAAAGGTATCTGTTACCATATTAAGGCGGAGGGTCCTGCTGACCTAACCTCGGACTGGTAAGGCGGGTAGAAATATCAAGTCAGAAATATCCGATGGCTTAAGATGGTATTTAGAGGTATAATATACCATAGTTTATATGGCGTCATTACGATGACATAAGTAAGATGTCAACATCAAGAAAAGACCGTAAGGAAGAGGATTCAACAACACCATCCCCATCTCAACAGCGAAAAGAACAGCAATCCATCAATAAAGCGTTAGATGAAACGAAAGATGAGACTAAAGCAGCTACGAGTGAAGGAGCAAGAGAGATGCCTCAGTATACCCGAAGTCTTGGTAACATACAGGAACAAACCATTCAAACCACAATAGAAATTGCAGATAACTACATAGAGTCACAAAAGCAGATCATTAACATATATCAATCAGTATGGACCCCCGTAGTAGAAAACACAAATAGTAGATTCTGGAATTATTGGTGGTTATCCCCAAAAGGAATGACTGATACGTACGGAAATGTAGTTAGTAATTTTGCAGATAATGTAATATCAGCAACTAGACTAACCAATAATGCAATTTCTGCTAATATGGAACTTTTTAGTAAGGCGTTGCATCAGACAAAGGACAACTCAAAGGAATTTTCCAGACTTGGCGTAAATGCCGCCAAGGTATTTAACGAGGCATCAAATGAGATAGCTACCTTAAGTTTTCCGCAAAGCAAATAAGATACAGGAGGCGTAGCAAATAAACACTGTCTTTTTATTCCTTTAGAAATTACTATCCGCTATAGATACCTTAGCTAGTATGGACATATTTCTTGGATGAGTCTGATAGGTGCAACTGTGTGACATTATGCAGCAGGACTTATCCAAGATCATTTCTTGTCTAATAGCTCTAACATATGTTCTCCAGACGAAATGCATACATATATTTGCCCAGTGCTTTCAATATCCGCCTAATGATAAAATGTCTACTAAACAATCTTCGATCGATAAACCAATGATTCCAATAAATAAGCCTTGGATTGACGAAGATGAAAAGCTGGAAATAATGAACGTACTGAACGAAAATTCTCTTACTTCTGCAGCAAAAGATGGCGGGAAGAGGGTACGAGAGTTCGAATTTCTATTACGAGATTACTTAAATGTCAAAAATGTTGTGGCTGTAAATTCAGGAACATCCGCATTACATGCCGCATTACTGGCAGCAGATATAGGCCAAGGGGATGAAGTCATATTGCCTTCATTTACCTTCGTGGCTACTGCAAATTCCATCATCGCAGCTGGTGCAAATCCCAAATTTGTAGATGTTAATAAACATGACTATACTATGGATGTATCGAATCTGAAGAAGAAACTCACAAAGAAGACGAAGGCAATTATACCTGTCCATCTGTACGGCCATCCCTGCGATATGGATCAGATTGTTGAGCTTGGAGATAAGGAATCGATCTACGTTATTGAAGATTCCTGCCAATCACTCGGGTCGACATACAAAGATAAGCAGACCGGAACCTTTGGTCTAATGGGATGTTTCAGCCTCTATGCCAGCAAAGTTCTTACAGCCGGAGAAGGTGGAGCAGTGGTAACAAATGACGATAGAATTGCCGAAAAACTCAGGATGGTGAGGAATCATGGAATGGTAGAAGGCTATGACACCAGGGTTTTTGGTCTAAACCTAAGGCTTCCAGAATTAAGTGCTGCCATAGCCAAGACTCAAATGATGAGGCTTAGAAATATGCTAGATCTGAGAAGACGGAACGCAGAGCTGTTAACCGAGCTGATCTATGATTTTGCAAATGATAACGGAATAGTATTACCAAGAGAGACGGAATACAAGAGATTTAACTGGTATCTTTATACGATTGCATTCGCTAAGGACAACCTGCGAGATAGATTCCAGAAGAAAATGGTCTTGAGTGATAATATAGGTGCCACAGTCTATTATGATCCCCCAGTTCATAAGACGCCTTACTACGAAAATATTACCAGATCCAAGACAAAGTCATCAAATCAAGGGCTATCAAACACAGATTGGGCAAGCAAGCATGTGTTGTCGTTACCGATACATCCACTAGTATCGCAAGAGGGAGTTGAACGCGTTGCCCAAAGTATCAAGAGCGAGGCATAAATCCATTATTTTGTTGTTGAACCAGCATTGAGATTAATTATATATACAGGTAAGGGGGGGACTGGCAAAACTGTAATATCCTGTTCCACAGCCATCAAACTAGCGGAGCGTGGCCATAAGACACTCGTGATTTCTTCAGACCCAGCTCATACGTTTAGTGATGCTTTCATGATGCCTAACATTGGTCATGAGATGAGGGAAGTTCTTGAGAACTTGGAGGTCTTGCAACTAGACCCTCTGATTGAAATGAATAAACAGTTCGATACTGTATTGTCTTACACGGCATCCTTCTTTTCAGCAAAGGGCATAGATGAAACACTTGCGTATGAGGTTGCCATGCTACCAGGTATGACTCAACTGTTCTCTTTGCTAAAAATAGAGGATCTGGTCAAGCAAGAAAGCTTTGATGCTATAGTTGTGGATATGCCAGCATCTGGTGAAGCGTTACGATACCTGTACTTTCCGAAGCTAGTCGGAAGTTTGGGAAGAAAATTGACGGGGCTAGCAGGAATGTTCGGCATAGCGAGGATGTTTCAGCCCTTATCAAAAGTTCCTTCGCCTTCTAAAGGTGTTATCCAGAGTGAGGCTAACTTAATTGATAGGCTGCAATACTTGTCCGAAATTATTAGGAACAGTGACTTCACTAGCATTAGGTTAGTTGCTAATCCAGATACTTTTAGCATAGAAAATGCTAAAAGAGCGTTAATGTCAGCCAGTCTTTTTGGGATCAATGTGGACTTGGCAATAATCAATAAAATCATGCCGCATCGAACTACTGACCAATACTTTGCTAATTGGGTAGAATTTCAGGAGAGAAAGGTGAAAGAGGCAAAAGCAAATTTTTATCCCCTTCGTGTTAGGGAAATTCCTCTCCATAGCACTGAATTGCGAGGATTAGAGATGCTAAAAAAGACGGGGGAACTGATTTTTGGAAATGAGGACCCCGCAAAAATATTCTACCGGGGTAAACCGTTCACATTCGCAACAGAAGAGAATTCTTTGCGCATGACGGTCAAGGTGCCATTTACCGAAAAGGATGATTTTGATCTGGAACGTTATGGAGATCAACTTACAATAAAAGTGAAAAATCCTGTCGGGTATCTTGTTAATATCGTCCCGCTGCCGAGCGCGACAATAGCTATGAAGTTAGAAAAAGCGAAGCTAGATGGAGATGAATTGAGCGTTCTTTTTGAGAAGCACCTATAAGCACCGTTTATGGTAGGCCTCAGCCTGTAATAAAACACATACAGTTTATATAATATGTAACATGATAATTGCTAGATAGTTATGCCGATTGATCCAGACTTTCCGAAAAATCAACAAGTGATAGGCAAACATAGCCTTTCTGGTGGAGAACAGTACCACTTCGTATGGGGGCCCGGCCAGCCTAAGGAGGCAGCAGAAAATGAGGAAGTAAAAACAGCGTACTCTGCAAGAGGTGAACAACAAGTTCCACTTGGAGTGCATGGTACTATGGTGGCAATTGACTGGGACTCTTGTGTCGCCGATGGAGCATGTATTGAAGCTTGTCCAGTTCAGGTGTTCCAGTGGTATAGGACCGAAAATGATGTCCCAGCAGTTGACATGGCTAACTCTTCAAGCGGAGGAACCGGGAGCACTGTTAAAGAAGAGCGCAAGGACTACACTGATAAGGCTGATCCGATCAGAGAACATGATTGCATTTGGTGTATGGCTTGCGTATCGGTTTGCCCCCCTCAAGCAGTCAAAGTTGATCAATCTAATCTAGAATTCCATGAAAAGGCTTCCGGTACGTTCAACGAAGCACTATCCAAAGGAAGTGCGCCTCCGCCACACGCTCATTAAGCCGCTTTTCTATTTTCCCATTTAATTTTTAATCAGTTTTACTTGAATGATTTTCTATTCAGCGTTCTTATTATGCTATATATATTCACGTCATGTTCTAAATGTTAAATTACTGCCCTAGTCAAACATAGGAAGTGCCAGTCATCGGTGATTCCTATATGGGCATGTTTTCACCCCTAGATATTGCAGAGAGGCTTAGTAATTTCGTTGCTGGAATGACAAATTTTCCCATCATAGGCAAAGAAGAAATAATGGGTGTCTTTTACCTATTCGGAAAGAACCATGGTATAAGAGGACAAACCGAGATTTTGTCAGCAACAGACCTTGCTAAAAGGACAATTGAGCAATTAGGTAGAAATGTGAGAGCTTATCACAATATGCCAAACAAGCTGGATTCTATGTCAGTTAGAGAGGAATACATGAAGAGGGCCCTACAGATTTCGGTAGAACTTCAACGAAACCATTCAGGTCACAAACCTGAATTGAACGCGCGAATCGCAGGAGATCCATCGATCCTAACCAGTTGTTTTACCCAACATATCGCACACTATCATAGAGATTATTTTTTTGAGTTTTTCAGGCCTTTCAAGAAAAATGAGCTTCCTATAGAACTTTCAACTAAACTCGAAGGAAGGATGTTATTACTTGGGTTCAATGTGAAGAATCGAAAGGCGCTACCGTATGAAAGTTCACTTGTGCCCTTCATTCAATGGTTAGAGAGGATCACTTAGGAAGAATCAAAAGTTTGTGTAATCTATAACCTTGATCATATTTTTGACATCAAACACCATCACACCTTTGGGAAGGTTAATGGTCAAAACATTTTCATCCGGCGGATTGAACTTCAAAACATGGATTAGGCTACCATATTCTCCCAGTAGTTTTCCTTTTCGTTTCTCCATCAAAATCTCCGGATTAAAAAGGGCGTCAAATGAAAAAAAGTATGTTCCTCCCCATAGATTAGTCGAGTATTCAACTCTATAATAAGGAATTGAAATTCTAGGGAACCTGAGATTAGTAGATGTATGGAGATTTTCTCCTTGGTCGTACATTCTCTTATGAAAGTCATCGACAAAAGGGAGTCGAGAAAGCACTGTTGACCTCAAGGATTTTCTGAGAAACAAACATTCATACTTATTGAATTCAGGATCAGGTAAGATAGCAGGACCGTATTTGGCGTCGTCATGACAATTAATCTTGCGGTTGACAAGAAATTTTTCAGAGCTTTCTATCATCCTGCGGATATTCTCTACAAATTGGTGTTCATTACATTCGTACAAAGGCATCAATTCTTCACACCCTCAATAATGCTTAATATAGTATTCCTAGACGCACAAATTGTGATTATAGGATCTTTGGGATAAGCCTCCCCTATCTCTTCAGAAACGCTAATTATCTCTCCTTTGTTAGCATACACCATTTTTTTCCAAAATTTACCATCTGTGATTATTGTGCTGGAGCCAACAAGTAAGAATCCGAGCTCAGAGAGATTAGCCTCTACTTTTTCGATCGGTACATACACGGAAATTGACTTCAACTGGAGTTTATATCCCACTAATAATAACTACATCTAATAATGTATTTATTTATTTACGTATCAATTAGAATCTGGTCCTTATGAATTATAAGATGGTATAAGACTTCAGTGGAGGTCTATATTCAATAATGAAAAAAATACAGGAGATAACCGAGGGAGTATAGGGTCCAGTAGTAATCATCTAATAATAGGTGAGCCCTCTAACTTCTGAGAATAATTCTGCATGCCAGATGTTAAGCTATATTGGTCACAAGATAGTCAGAGCAAGAAACCGTTCAACAAGAAAGAGTTAAGAGTATTGCCAGGTGACATACTTAAAAATTCGAACCTACTCTTCCATTCAGATAATCTGGTGGCGATGAACTACCTAGTTAAGATGGGTTTTTTGAAGAAGGTCGACCTAATTTACATAGATCCTCCTTTTTACAGCAACGAAATCTACTTTCACAGATTGAGAAATTCTCATCGTATTGCCTTTAGCGATATATGGAAGGGAAAGATTAGCGAGTATCTAAATATGGTCTACCCTCGGCTCTGTGCTATGCATAGTCTGCTGTCTAAGTCAGGCTCAATTTTTATTCATTTGGATTGGCATATTGTCCATTATGTAAAAGTAATCATGGATGAAATATTCAAACCAGAAAATTTTCGCAATGAAATTATAATCAAGAAGGGACGAAGGAAAAACCTGCTGTATCAATTCAAATCTATAGATAGAATGCACAACTCAAACGATTCTATACTATGGTATTCCCGGTCTGCAGATACAAGATATCCTCATCATCTTGTTGAACATGCATCTGATTCGAAATGGATGGGATTTTGGAGCAATGTTGATAGGCCAACTATGAGATATGAAATATTTGGGTATACACCTGAAAGAGGGCAATGGAAATGGTCTAAGGCGAGAGCCTCAAAAGCGATCAGAAACTATAATGTTTATAGGAGAAAATTTTACTATATTTCGTTGGACCAGTACTGGAAGCAGACTGGGAAGAAACGGGAGTTTATAAGAAGGCGGGATGGTGTGAAATATCCAGAATATTGGATTCCCGCAAAGACTCACAAAATCCTTGATAATGTATGGACAGATATTGAGTCTTATGACTATTCAACAGGTTACAGTACAGAAAAACACACAGCACTAATGGAAAGAATAATTGAAAAATTTTCAAAGCCTGGCAGTCTAATAGCAGATTTCTTTTGCGGGTCTGGCACTTCTTTGGCAGTTGCCAGCAAAATGGGAAGACATTGGATTGGTTGCGACTCATCCCCTTTGGCGATAAAGGTCACTAGAGAAAGATTAAAGGACCACGATTTTAGGATCCTTAAACTATAATTTTTTAGAGCGAAATTGTCCTTCGGATTCTACAGGTACTCGTAAGTGCGATAATCGCCTACAAGTTGACATAACGTACATTAAAGAGTTCCGATACTACAGAGCTGTGAGGCATCAAACAAAAATAGAATATGAAAATTTACTAAAGCGGTTACAGGGTCAGCTAAACAATACTTCCAGAAAGGAGGCTTCGAGACTTGAAATTCCTTCTCCTCAGATTATTTGGGTAGGACAACGCACAATATTCAGGAACTTTATGGAATTTCCAAAGGCTCTACGGAGAGACCCAGAAAAATTACTGCTTTACCTTAATAAAGAGTTAGCCTCTGCTGGTTATATCGCTGGCGAGAGAGTAATATTTCTAGGGCGCAAGGAACCTTCATCATTTGGGGCCTTAATTTACCGGTATGTCAAAGAATACGTAATCTGTCCCGTATGCGGAAGCCCAGACACAAGAACCGAGAAGAGCAAGAAATTAGGGTTCCTACTGTGTGAAGCTTGCGGAGCGAGATCTTCAATTAAGGGAAATTATGCTTAGACTATAGTGGAAGACTGTTATCGAATGGACCTCTCGGACGTTTAGCTCCTATAGACCGTCATAATTCTTGTTGGCTTGTGAAGCCCAGAAACTTCTCATTGTATTACTTCCTTCACTCACAAACTTGATAATGTTGACAGTGGGTTCTAAGTATCAATGCACAATACTAACTCACAGATATGACCGCCATAATGTCACTAAATCAGGAAACATCAACAACATCTAACACAGGAAATAACTTCAATGCTGGTCAGAGTTGGGGAGCCTTGAGAAAAGCATGGAAGGGATACAGGATTGCAAAGGTCCATAATGACAACGTAAGGATGACAGAATATGCCAACAAGATTAGAAAGATTCAAGGAGAACTTGGTATAAACATCGCATCCTTTCCGAATCTAGGCATTGCCTAGTCCCAAACGTTTTTTATTTTATTCTTCTCTTATTTTCGATGAATGTTACCACTTGTATACTCTGAATCTAAAATATGCTCCTTTAACTTCGATTCAATCTGGGCCCTAGGCATGGCTCCAACTAAGACGTCAACAACCTTAGAATTCTTTACAATCATAATTGTTGGTATGCTTTGAATGCCGAAGGACCGGGCAATGAACTGGTTCTCATCTACGTTTAGCTTGCCAAAAACTACCCTACCAGCATATTCTCTCGCTAACTGTTCTATCACAGGAGAAACCATTCTACAAGGACCACACCAAGGGGCCCAAAAATCTATCAATATGACAGGATATTTCGATAGCTCTTCTCTAAAATTTGCGTCAGTAAGAATGACGGGGCTGGTTATGTTATCCCAAGCAGATTTCGTTGTAGCCTCTCTCTGCATTTCTGTCAGTTTCCTTTTTTTGATGGCCAGGATTTCTTCATCCTCAACTTCATGACTCATTGATTCAGATTCTGACTAAGTAAAATAATAATATTTCTAGATATGTGAGATTTCATCGTGGGAATCCGAACATATTGTCTGTATCATACAGACGATATGTAATTATCAGGCTTTTGTTGACTTGTGTTGAGGAGATAAATTGAATCGAGTATCTAATAGCCAAGGAGGGGAGTATGTATAGGTGAAAATAGAAGAATCAAGTGCTGAAGATCGTACTAAGGAAGAGGAACAAACAATACACGATAAATCAAGTAGTCGCGAAACAGAAATTGACCAGGAGCTAGATAATAAAAAGGAAGAGGAACAAACAATACACGATAAATCAAGTAGTCGCGAAACAGAAATTGACCAGGAGCTAGATAATAAAAAGGAACTACGCGGGCTTAAAGAGGATCTTAGAAAGGCTAGAGAAACTGCCGATGCTAACCTTAACAAACTAAAGTATATGATGGCAGATTTTGATAATTATCGAAAACAAATGGAAAAACAAATCTCTTCGAAGATTGAAGCGAGTAAAGCTGAGATATTATTAAAGTTTTTGAACATTCGTGATGATTATCTAAGGGCAATCGAAACGGTTAAGCAGAACAATTCGGATACAGTAATTATCGAAGGATTGCAGGGGATCTTGAAAAACTTCGATAATCTTCTTAACTCTGAAGGACTCACAGAAATTGAATCCATAGGAACGCCTTTTGATCCTAATATTCATGATGCCATTAATTTCGTATATTCTGATAATTTACCAGAAAATACGGTCACGAATGAGATTCGCAACGGATACATGTTCAACGGCAGAGTTTTAAGACCAAGCCTTGTCGAAATATCTAAAAAGATAGTTAAAAATACCGTTAATGCTACAGAAAACCTAGAAAAGGAAAGGGATATTTAGATATGGGAAAAATTGTAGGAATTGATCTCGGAACAAGTAACTCAGCGGCAGCGGCTATGATAGGCGGTAAGCCAGCAATCATACAAGCGGCAGAAGGCACTTCGGTTGGGGGAAAAGCCTTTCCTTCCGTTGTTGCTTTTACTAAGGATGGTCAACTCATTGTGGGGGAACCTGCAAGACGTCAGACTGTATCAAACCCAGAGGGTACAGTACTTGCAGCAAAGCGCAAAATGGGAACAGATTTTAAATTCAATGTCTTTGGTAAGGAGTACACTCCTCAACAGATATCTTCTTTTATTCTCCAGAAAATAAAGAGAGATGCGGAGGCATTTCTTGGTGAGGTAGTCGACAGAGCTGTCGTGACTGTACCAGCATATTTTAATGACAACCAAAGGCAGGCCACTAAAGATGCAGGAGAGATCGCTGGGCTGCAGGTAGTCAGGATTATCAATGAGCCAACAGCAGCTTCTCTAGCCTATGGATTAGATAAAGTGCAAAAGGACCTCAAGGTTATGGTATTTGACTTCGGAGGCGGGACTCTAGATGTTACGATAATGGAGATGGGTGGGGGCGTATTTCAAGTGAAAAGCACTTCTGGTGATACGCAACTTGGAGGGACTGATATGGATAACGCACTTGTAAGTTATGTAATAGAAGAATTTAGAAAACAGTCTGGATTGGACATAAAGAATGATAAGGCTGCCATGATGAGGGTGAGGGAGGCTTCTGAGAAGGCCAAGATAGAACTATCAAATGTAGTCACTACAGAGGTCAACCTGCCATTCCTTGCGTATGATCCTATATCAGGGCCAAAGAATCTCATTCTCAGCGTATCAAGGGCAAAATTAGAGGAACTCGTTAGACCGATAATCGAAAGATGTAAGTCAGCGATTATGCAAGCGTTACAAGATGCCAAATTGGCACCTCCGGAGGTTGATAAGATTATACTAATCGGAGGTCCAACAAGAATGCCAATGGTTAGGCAATTTGTTGGAACTGTAATGGGGAAAGAGCCAGAACGTGGCATAGATCCGATGGAAGCCGTCGCAATGGGAGCGGCTATACAAGGCGCCATAATAGCGGGTGACGTATCAACCGATATTCTCTTGGTAGATGTAACCCCATTGACTCTGGGTGTAGAGGTACTAGGCGGCCTAAAAGAATCATTGATCGAACGCAATACTACAGTGCCTACAAAAAAGAGCAAGGTCTTCACAACCGCTGCTGATTACCAGACAGCCGTTACAATCCATGTTGTTCAAGGCGAAAGGCCTATGGCATCTGATTGTGTTTCACTCGGTATGTTCAATCTTTCGGGTATTCCGCCGGCTCCAAGAGGCATACCACAAATCGAAGTAACATTTGATATTGATGCTAACGGCATATTGAATGTAACCGCCAAGGATTTGGCAACTTCAAAGGAGGCGAAGATAACAATAACTGCTAACGCAAAACTGTCGAAAGATGAGATCGAAAAGTTGAAGAAGGAATCAGAGCAGTTCGCTGAAGCAGACAAGAAGAAAAAAGAAGAGGCAGAGGTTAAGAATGAAGCAGACAATCTGGTCTACTCTGCAGAAAAGTTAGTAAAGGAAGATTTGAAAGATAAGATAAAGCCGGAACAGGCCGGGCGTGTTAACAAAGCTGCCCAGGAGCTTAGAGATGCTATATCAACTAATAATCTCGAAAGTATCAAGGCTAAAACCCAGGAACTGAAGAACATTCTAGGCGAAGTAAGTACGGAGGTCTATAGAACAGCTAGCGCAGCGCCTTCAACAGCCGGAGCAGGTAGCAATGCTGGAGCTACAGCAGACGCAGGGAACCCAGAGGGTGCGGCGGGTTTCGCAGGTAGCAGCGGCACTGCGGGTGGCGCTTCCCCTCCTCCATAAGTATTTTTTATTAATAGCGCTAAAATGGTTTACACCAGAGACAATCAGGCATGAGCAAAAGGGACTATTACGAAGTTCTAGGTGTCCAAAAGACTGCAACTAAAGACGAAATCAAGAATGTATATAGGAAATTAGCGCTACAGTATCACCCGGATAGGAACAAGTCCGCAGGTGCTGAAGAAAAGTTTAAGGAAATTTCGGAAGCGTACGCAGTATTATCCGACGATGAAAAACGGAGGAGGTATGACACCTATGGTCATGTCGGTGCAGAAGATGTATTTAGGGGATCTGAGTCAAACTTCGATGAGATTTTCAGAGACATTGGATTTGGCGGTTTCAGAGACATCTTTGAACAAATATTTGGTGGCCGTGGGGGATTTAGTATCGGCAGAGGCAGCGACCCATTCGGTTTTGGATTTAATTTTGGTGGTGGTGCCAGAAGAAAAGGTCGTGACATACTCTACGATGTTGAACTCTCTTTAGAGGAGGTCTCAAAAGGAAGAAAAGATGAGATCGAACTACCTAAACTCGAGAAGTGCGGCAATTGTAATGGAAGTGGGGCTGCGCCTGGCACAAAACGAAGAAAATGTACTGTTTGTAATGGGCAGGGTCAGATGAGACGAGTATATAGCCAAAATAGATTCTCTACATTTGTATCTCTAGAACCATGTCACACATGTCGCGGTCAAGGTGAAATAATTGACAAGCCGTGTACTGTTTGTAATAGCTCTGGTAAGGTTAGAAAAAACAAGAAATTAAAACTAGAAATTCCGGCCGGTGTCGAAGATGGAATGACCCTTCAGTTACGAGGAGAAGGAGAGCCATCTGAGGTTGGTAGTTCTGGTGATCTGCTAATACGGGTCCATGTTAGACCCCACCCACAGTTTGAGAGATTGGAAGACGGACATTTACTTTACAATCTTGATGTACATTACACTGATCTTACTCTTGGAAGTGAACTCCGGGTACCGACTCTCGATGGAAGCGAAAAAGTCAAAATTCCGGCCGGAACACAACCGAATACAGTGATGAGGATTAAAGGCAAAGGTTTGCCCCGTTATGATAGTTACGGGAAAGGTGATCAGATGGTTAGAGTTAACGTGAAGGTTCCTACGGCCTTGAGTGAAGCACAAAAGTCGCTGTTAAAGGAGCTCGATAGGCTGTTGAAATATCAAGCGGAAAATATAAGGCAATTTTAATACAATAATTGCCGGGTTTTCTAAGCTAATATGTGATCGGGATTCGAGTGATTTTGGGTCGCTTACTAAATCAGTCAACAAATAATAGTAGGTTAAATCACTTTAACAAAGGTGCAGATGTGGCAGAGTGGTCTTTCCTTTTAAGAATTGAGGGGAACATAATAATGCGTCGGCCTTGAGTCTAATGGCAGAAAGCAAGCCGATTCGCCCTCGGGCGATCAGGAGTTCAAATCTCCTCATCTGCGTCTCGAAACTACTCACCTGATCTTGTATATTCCCTTTGATGAGTATGTTTGATTTTTTGACTGTGGTTAGTTCTTATTCTCCTATCAAAGCGAGAGATCAACTCCTTGCACACACTCAGAGGATCATAACCGATTGCCTTTGCTTCGATCACGCCAGCCGCTGTTATCATCCTTGCTCTTATCGAATATTTTCTAGTCTTATGTTTATCAACGTAAATAATAACTTGACTTATATTTTCAAGCTTTCCATGTACTTTTTTCACGAATCGCTTCATCTCCTCTTCGATCTCATGCCTCACCGTATTTTCTTCCAAATGAGCCATGTGAATGCTGGGTACTACGCTCCGCGGGAGTATCAGCTCCAATAAATCCTTAGGGGTAACAACACCAATTGGTCTTTTTTCTCCTACGACTACGATTTCCTCCTTCAGTCTGAAATTTCCACTTACTTCGTTTATCCTAGTCCCCCTTTCGGCGGATACGGCTCTTCTAGCTATATCCTTAACCTTTACGTCTCTGATAGTTGCCATGGTCCCTATTCCTGGTGATTTTGTAGCCCGTTCTCTGGGGGTGGCCAGAATTGTGATAATATCTAACACATTTATAACACCTTTAAGAATACCGTTGAGATTGATTACTGGAAGTCGAGAAATATTGTATCTTCGCATCTTACCCAGTGCACTGCCTAAAGTATTATCTTCTTCAATAACTATAGCTCCAGACATCACTTCATCTATTATCGCATGACCAAAATCTGCAGTTAAGACAATATCAGTTTCACTCACGATACCGACTAGTCTTTCATTTTGTATAACAGGCAATGCCCGCTTACCTGTTGCGACAATGAGCTGAGCACATTTTTCGATACTATATAAAGGACTTAGGACGGGTGTGGCGACAACCAAATTTTTCAGTTTGGCTTCAGGCATGGCGTTTGCTCGAAGAAAATCTTTAGCAAATATCATACCGCAATAAATTTCACTATTATCGACTATAGGTATCTGATTAATGCTCTTTTCATGCATCGTTCTCAAAGCCTTAGCAACCGTATCATCTGGCTTCAATGAAAAAATTTTGCTTATCAAGATTTCTGAAACATTCATGGTAGAAAGACAGAGTCCGAACATTCATTAAAAAACCTTCGCATAGAAACCTTGTTAGGTTATTAGCTCACACAAATATCAAATGGGCGAACGAATGGACCAAGGATAAGATAGAACTCTATTTATAAGAGGGATGGCCTTCTTTTGTTATTGTTCGACTGGGTAGTGCCTTTAAGGCAAAATCAGAGATCCATATTCGGAACACTTTTTGCCTTTCTATTTCTTTTTGGTATTCTTGTTCCTATTGATACACAGAGCGGATTATCTCCTGCAGCAGGAAGTACAGAGGAGGTTACGGCTATAGAGGTTTGTGACAATTTTGTTGATGACGATGGAGATGGGCTGGTAGACAGTCTAGATATTGTCGACTGTCCTGTTACAACCCCAACCCCAACCCCAACCCCAGCTCCTGAAGTAGAAGAGGAAGAAGCACCAGAGGAAGAAGCACCAGAGGAAGAAGCACCAGAGGAAGAAGCACCAGAGGAAGAAGCACCAGAGGAAGAAGCACCAGAGGAAGAAGCACCAGAGGAAGAAGCACCAGAGGAAGAA
>CAYTQD010000030.1:0-15736 GCA_964439995.1 uncultured Nitrososphaeraceae archaeon | reverse complement strand
ATAGAAAAGCTACCCTCTAGCATGTTGAAAAATGCACGAATAAGCAGGTCTCTAGCATATACCGCCATTAAGTTAATGGATATCTACAGTTTGGCAAAGGTTGCTGCATATAAAACTATGTATGACGAGCCTCCATTACCCCTGTTTCTTTTTTCAAAAAATGAAAATATGAATATTGGACCAGATACAGTACCACAAAGCTTCATCATGGGAACGGCGTTAAATCTGGCAGAATCAGACTCTTTAACTTATTTTTATTATATATTGCTGGGTGAAGAGCCGAAACACGGTTATTTGAGATTCTCAAGTCAAAGTCTTGAGCGACCCTCTTTCTCGAGTAGAATAGATGAACATGGATATGTCTATCTGAAAATAATAAAACTTGCACGTTCCCACCCACTGGTAGTATCATTTGATTAAAGTCACAGCTTTCCAGAATCGACTGAAAAGGAGTTCTAGACGAAAGAATAGCCGCATAGTCTTATCACTTGATCCCATAACCAAGCCGGATCTAAAAAAATTTGCCATTAACTCAATCTACCAGCTCCAGCAACACATTTGCGCTATCAAGATAAACTTGCATCTTATTTTGCCCTTATCCAAATCTGACTTGGCTGAAATCAATCGGCTGGCTCATTCGTACAGTCTGCAATCTATCGCAGATATAAAATTGAACGATATTCCCAATACAAATTATATCGCTATCAAACATCTGTTAGAGATGGGATTTGACGCAGTAATTATGAATCCTCTCATAGGGAAACTTGCCCTGAAATCATCAGTAAGGCAAACACACGAAAAAAGTTGTGGGGTGATAGCGTTGACATATATGAGTCATCCTGGAGCGAAGGAATGCTACGGTGCGGAGGTCCTAACTCTCCGGACAAGTAAAAGCATTAGCATGGCTAGGATGTTCCTAGCCACGGCCGTTGACGCGGGTGTAGATGGCATCGTTATAGGTGCTACCCAACCCAGCATTCTGGGAGAGATTTCCCCTATAGTAAGAATTCCAATTTTTTCTCCCGGGATAGGAGCACAGGGGGGTATGATAAATGGAAGGTTGAGTGACTACTTCATAGTTGGTCGTTCCATTATAGCTTCGGCTGATCCTATAAAGGAGGCTAGAAAATTCCAGTTACTAGCCAAATAGTTAGCTATCTTATTTGAGCTGGGTTGTTATAGTTAGGTGCATGAATATGAAAAACATGTATTCATGATCATGATCAGATCCAGATATGAGATTATTGATCGATGTACTTATTGCTCAAGAAATACTGTGCGCTAATCAAGATACCCTTCGCAGATTTATAGGTCAACTTGGCCAATGCACTGTTAAAGTCGTTCCACTCAAATGCAATATGTTCGTTTGACAGAGTTACTCTTTGAGAATCTGCCTTAGCAAGAAAAAATACAACTTCCTTATGCACCAAATTTTGTCCTCGCCTATAATTGTAATTCACGTTCTTGATGAATCCATTCAAAAAGACTACATTTTCAATTCCTGTTTCCTCTCTGATTTCGCGACGTGCAGCCTCTGCTTCATCCTCACCGCTCTCGATATTGCCTTTAGGGAAATCCCAGTGCCCAGCGCTATATCGCAAAAGCAAAAAATCTAAGATGCTTGGATCCTTAATATAGAACACGACTGCACCTGCAGATCTTTCCATCAACATGTGGACGGCTATCGTCTTTAGTCTATCTGTAATATATTTAGCTCTAATTGTTTAGTTAACCCTAACGAACATGCGATTTACTTATTTTGTGACCGCCTCTAGCTAAACACGATTGTTCGTACGATTTCACTTCCCATACCTCCTTAGTCGTGATTGGTACGTTCTAATTGCTCTCATTAGATCTATTTTTCTAAATTCTGGCCAGAAAACATCCATGAACACTAATTCGCTGTAGGCGCTCTGCCAAATTAGGAATCCGCTAAGCCTCTTTTCTCCTGAAGTCCTCAATATCAGATCTGGCTCTGGTTGGGGAAGATGAGATGTGTATAGGTACGACTCGATAACTTTTTCATCAATATCTTCTACCTTTATCTGCCCTCTACTTGCTCCTAAGGCTATCTGCCTGATGGCGTCGACTAGCTCCTTCTGTCCCCCGTAGGCCACCGCTATGTTCAAGAACATCGAGTTATATTTTGTGGTCTCCCTCTCGAGCTTCGAAAGGATCGCCTGCAGGTGATCTGGGAGAAGTCTAGTGTTGCCTATCGCTTTGATCTTCATCTGCCGGTTATGAATTCGAGAATCCGAGTAAAGTTTCTCCAGTTTTTGCTGAAGCAAATTATAAATGTTGTGAAGCTCATCATCAGATCTATCGAGATTTTCCGTTGACAAAACATATAGCGTCGTGATTCTTATACCGATATCGTGAATCCAGTTTAATAATTCTTCAGCTATATCAGCTCCCTGCAGATGCCCCTCCTTCATTCCAACTACACTGTTCTTGGCCCACCTCCGGTTCCCATCTAAAATAATCGCTATATGGTTGGGTAGTCTCTCTCCCGTGATCTTTGATTCGAGTCTCTTTTCATAGAGATTATAAAGTCCGCTATGCTTAAGGATCGAGTCAGCAATAGCCTTCTTTGGAATGTCCTGTATCCACATTAAGTATTATGTTACCAGCTTAAGAAAACACGATTTTATTTTTTTCATGTATAGGTTAGCGACGCCTAGTTCTAGATTGACGTAGATCAATGCTTGAGTACCTCACCGCCCTTCTTATTCCTGAAGTATTGGAATAAGAAGGTTGCAACTATTAATGTTATTGCCAGTCCTATGAATAGTGATGATATCAGATTAAAGGGATTAGTTCCTTCAGTAAGGACAGATGTGAACTGGAGAATAGGTATGTAAAGTAGGGCAAGAACGACCAGTCGTAATATATCTGACATTGCCCTGACACTTCCCTTGAACCAGTTACTAAGCAGTGAACCTATCAGTATTGTCCCAATTCCGATCCATAGCAGAGTAATCGTACCGTTAACGAAATTTCCAATTATTAGCCTGTCTGTAACGATATCAACAATGCCCATATCTCTATTAACTATGGCCTCGAGTGGGATGCTTGAGAATCCATTTACTATTGCAACTAAGATAATCAATACGCCTGCAAATACCGAGAAGATTCTTATGAAACCTGTAGGAGTGGGTCTTCCGAGTGAGCCCAGCGACTTGTCTATATCGAATGCCCTGATGATGAAGGCCCCACCAAGGATACTCATAACTAGGGCCAGGGCTTCTTTTGTAAGACCCAGAATGATGGCTAGACCACTGACTACCAGCAGTGCTCCAGGCAGGCCAAGAAAAAACTTTGAATACCGGGGGTCATAAACAAGCATCTTAATGTATCTGCCGAGTACAGCGTACGAATATTCTACACTTCTGCTATGTTTAATGATTATACGCTGAACCGATAAAACTGGGATCATAGTTTGAATCACGGGAACGACTGCCTCATCATCCTCACCATCAGAAACAATGACGGCCGAATCAGCACGGTATCTATTCAGTACAAGCTTGACTTCTCTTCCGATTTTTTCGTCGGCCTCTATACCTCGATCTATCTTTCCAGCTACGAGAGCAACTTCCGGCTCATAACCCTTTGAACGGAGTTTCTCGTAAGCCTTTACTGCTCCAAATATCGCATTAGCATCTGGGTCTTCAGGATCTTCGATTGCTAAGCTTAGTCCTGCCTCAATACAGTGGTCTTTACCTAAAATGGGCGTCTTCACACCTCCTTTGGCTCCAACGTCGTCGTCTCTGTCTATACATAACACAAGAATCTTGGTATTGTCCTTACCTGTTCGCTTATCTTCGCTGTTATTGCTAACAGTCTTTTGAAAACCATTAAGTTCCGACGGCCTGAACGTCATCTATATTATAGACGTTATTAATTTTGATAAACATCTTAATTAATTTATCAATCCTTACCGAACAGTCTATTCCCAGAGCTTCATTTTTTCCAGTTTATTCTTCCGTCTTGCCTGTTGCAACATCGCGTATACTGTTTTATGGGTGCTGCCCTTCAAAATCATGACGACAGCATCATTCGCTAATCGGACTTCTTCGAACTTTCCAATAAGAGCAACGGTATGTCCTAAAACTGACACGGACGCTCCGCTGAGATCCTCTATCGTTTTTCTTGACTTGCCATTCTGGCCTATAATACGACCTTTTGTTCTGTCCATTGCATTGGATGATTTGCCAGCATAGTACTTCAAATCAATTATCTGAAATATCAGGTCTTCGTCACTTAATAGTCTGTAAGCTCTATGTGGAGAAAATCCCCTAGAAATTGCTGAAATTATCTCTATCGCCTTGAAGGGTACGATTTCGGTCAGCGGCTCCTCTGCTGAGGATATTACAGCATCGCCGCTGTGGCTATCAATTTCGATTTGCACTTTGCACTTTTCTTCGATTTCCCGTTTCACTTTACCGTTTTTTCCAATAAGCACCCCTATCCGGTCGTTAGGTATCTTCATCATATGCTGGAAACGCAATTTGACACCTATATGTACCACACCAAATTTAAGTTTCCTGAATGACAAGCTGCTTTAATGTGCTCACAAGTTGAATTTGTAGATCATTAAAAACGGAATACCTGAGATGTGTCTGACACTGTATTGACTTGCTAAACGTAAGCCTATAGCCAGATTCACAATTCTTGTGCCGACCAAATTAGCAATGGAGCAGGACTCTAATAACTCTAAAGCCTCTGTTTCAATAATCGTGTGTTCTTGGAAATATTCTCTGGAAAGGTTGACAGCCAGATCACCATCTTTTAACGTCTTTCCTACCAATTCGAGATCACAGATACTAATCATGACTGAGCCTTGATATCTTGTGGATCTCGAAGCGTACAGCCTGGTTGCTCTTTGTCCAAATGTCTCCATCAGTAATTGCAATATCTATTTCGCAATCATAAATAATAAATGCACTGAAGGAGTTGGGAAAGATAATCTCCTCTGATTTAAATCACAGAAAAATAGGACCAGTTATTTTACTATCATCGCACATAGATAGCTCCATATTCACCTCTTGCCTTCCCATCTTTTGAAGATATTGTGTCTGATTCCAAACTGATCTAAGACCTTACCTACTAAATGATCTTCTAGATCTTTGATATTTTTTGGATCATGATAAAAACCAGGCATAGCGGGTAATATTATAACTCCTATTTCGCACAACCTTAACATATTTCTAAGGTGAATCGCCGATAGCGGCGTTTCCCTGGGCACTAGTACTAGCTTTCGAGATTCTTTAATGCAAACACCAGCCGCCCTCGAAATTAGATTCTCGTCATATCCGTTTGCTATGCTAGAGAGGGTTTTCATGCTACAAGGAATAATAGCCATACCCTTAGCTAGAAATGAACCACTCGAAATTGGAGCAGCCATATTGGAATTGTCATAGGTTCTTGCACTCAGAGATTCTACATAACTAATCGTCTTATTTGTCTCTATTCTAATGTTCCTCTTACCGCAGTTACTTAAAACTAGATGCGTTTCCACTCTTAACTCCTCTAAAACCTCAAGCATTCTAATTCCATATATTACACCTGAGCCACCAGTTATTGCCACTATGATTGACATTTAGGATCCATATCATACTACTCTGCTTAATATGCTATAAATTATGGGACAGAGTTTATTTATGAGCTATAATCCTTTTTTGCCTTATGATTGCCGTCTTCGGGACCATCGCACTCGATACTACTCGCACACCTTTTGGAATACAATCGAATATCTTGGGAGGGGCCGCCACGTTTGCCTCACTCTCATCTAGTTTTTTTTCTCAGACAGCTATTATCGGAGTTGTAGGAACTGATTTCCCTGCACACTATAAAGATATACTTGACAATCGACTGGATACACGAGGAATTATCAAGAATAAGGAGGGAAGGTGTTTCCATTATGATTCTTCGTTTGACTACGACTTATCTCATCGGACGACAAACAAGACTGAACTCAACGTTATCGCAAATTTTATACCTACAATTCCATCCTGTTTTGCGGACACAGAATACATCTATCTTGCAAGCAACGATCCGACACAAAATATGAAACTACTTGAATACTTTTCGAACCCTAAACTAACTATCTGCGATACTATAGAGTACTGGATACTCCATAAGCGCGATGAAGTCGTAAGGATGATGAACCGCGTAAATGGCGTCGTGATCAATCAGGAGGAGGCCAGGTTGTTATGCCATGAATATAACTTGGTCAAATGCGCTAAACAAATAATGTCCCTTGGACCCGAATTTGTGGTAATCAAGAAAGGGGAGAATGGCGCATTATTTTTCGATGATGATATAATCTTTCCCGCGCCAGCATATCCGCTGGATGTCGTGGTAGATCCAACTGGGGCTGGCGACTGCTTTGCGGGCGCCTTCATCGGTCGTTTGGCGCAACAAAAGAAGATGACAACCGACGTAATTAAGGAAGCAGTCATATATGGAAATGTGATGGGAGCCTTCGCGGTGCAGGATTTTGGGATCTCGGCCCTTGTTACCCTGTCAAATGAGGATATTCAAGATAGGTACAAGAGATACCGAGATATGGTGTCTTTTAGCTAGAGACTATATGCCACGGCATCATAGAGAATGCGTGGACGCTGGCTTTAATATCCAAGGATTAGAATTATTCGTTGTTGAAGTGCCCAAATAGGTCATTTTATTCCCGTCCCACGGAGCTTGTTGCAAGGGAGCTCATAGGTATGGAGCTCGTTCGAATAATACACAGTAGCAGTCGAATGTCAGAGCGATTATCTGGAACCATAATTGAAACTGAAGCGTATGGATATACAAACGATCGCGCAAGTCATGCCTATAGAGGGCCAACATCCAGAAATATGCCTATGTTCGGTGAAGTAGGAAGGGCATACATATACTTCGTCTATGGGAACCACTTTTGCCTAAATATTTCGGCTTATAATGAAACTTCGAAAGCTGGCGCCGTGTTGGTTAGGGCGCTAGAACCTAGTGAAGGAATAGAAACAATGAAAAGATCCCGTGGAAACTACTATGGTCTTACTTCGGGACCGTCTAAAATTTGTCAAGCATTGAAGATTAATCTTACTCTAAATTCTTTGGACATGACAGATCCTAGGAGTGAAGTTCATATCGAACTTGGGAAGGAGCGGGGCGTGAAAACAGTTGCAGCAACACGAAGAGTAGGAATAAAGTATGCCACTAAGAAAAAATGGAGATTTATATTAACCGATTGACTCTATCCAGACTCAATGTTGAGTTAGCTAGATGATATGCAAGTTTTCAGGTTAATAAGGGAATGAAACTCATATTAGCAGACGAGCTGCGACGCATTTCAAGAGGAGAAGTTCTATCTGATAATTGGAGTAAAAAGATTTATTCTGTCGACGCGAGTCATTTTAATATCGTTCCGGTCCTAATACAAAAGCCTACAGACGAAGAAGATCTTAGGCATATCTGTGAATTCTGTCACACTAATAACATAGCAATTACAGCGCGAGGGGCAGGCACGGGCCTTCTTGGGCAGGCATTGTCTTCGGGCATAGTAATTGATCTTACCGCGAGCATGAATAAGATAATCGAAATAGGTGAAGACTATGTAGATGTACAGCCAGGGTTAGTAAAAGGCATACTTGATTATGAATTAGAAAAGAAGAAGAAATTTTTTCCCCCTGACCCCGCAAGTAGTAATTTCTGCACGATTGGTGGAATGGTTAATAATAATTCAAGCGGACCCCATTCCCTTGGATATGGAAGCACCATTGACCTTGTTCAAGATATTTCTATTATCTACCCAGATGGAACCAGTAGTATTATAGGACCTAGTCTTGAGAGAGATAAAAAAATTTCTAATATGCTAGATATAATATCATCTAATTACAGTCTAATACAAAGAAAGTACCCTAAAGTCAGTAAGAACTCCTGCGGCTATCGTCTAGACGCTGCGTTGTCCAATAAAGGGTTTTTCCCCCAGAAGGTCTTTGTTTCGTCAGAGGGTACCCTGGGCATAACAACTTCAACCAAATTAAGGATCTTCGATATTCCGCTATACCAAAACCTACTGATAGTGGGATATCAAAATTTGAGCTTAGCGATGCAGTCTGTTCCCTCTATATTGAAATTCTGTCCTACGGCGCTAGAGATGCTGGACAGTCCTAGTATATCCAGTGAAAGGAAGGGTGATTCTGGATGTCTATTGTTCACTGAGTTTTCAGGTGATGACCTGACCGAGGTAGAACAAAAGTTTTCAAGATGTAAAGGCGAGGTTGAACGTAATGGCGAAATATTGCAATCCGCCTTCGACCTAGTCAGCATCAAGCGAATTTGGGAATCAAGAAAAAATGCTTTGAATAGCATCATGAAATTCACAGTAGGAAGCAGGAAACCTGTCGCGTTGATAGAAGATACAGTTGTTAACCCTGGTCTATTACATGATTATAGTACCTTTTTAAATAGACTCTACTCAGAAAATAAGCTTGACTACGTTATGTACGGTCATGTGGGCAATGGGAACTTGCATACAAGGCCTATAGTGGATACCGAGCAAAGATCAGAAATTGACATATTGGAAAACTTGGCCAAAGAGGTGTTCGAGAAAGTTATTAGCTATGGAGGAACAATTACTGGGGAGCATGGTGATGGGCTGGCTAGATCCAGGTACGTCCAGATGCTATATGGATTCCAACTATACTCCGTATTTAAACAAATAAAGAAAATCTTTGATCCACATTTAATCATGAATCCTGGAAAAAAAGTCATTTTTCCGGCTTATGAGAATGTCACACAAGCTCAGTAATCTCAAATTGTTGATATAAGCGCCTTTAACGCATAAAGCACCGCCTTCACACATATTAAGTCGAGTACTCATGATGCATCAAGGTAAAGAGTAATAAAAACATAAACGAAATAGAGACTGATTGCGAACGAAAATATTAGTTAGAGGGGGGGCGATCTTTTCCTCAGCTGGAATTGTATTACTTGTAATGCTTATTATGATATTGTTAATCTTTCCAGTTGGCAAGAACTGTTCTATTCGAGAGCGATGCGAATACTATTCTGATGCCCCTGAGCCCCTAAATTATCTTGTTACACCGTTATTCCTAGTAGCAGCCCTATTTGTCATCGCCGGAGGTGTTGTGCTCATGAGAATTGCAAGATGGTACAACGCAAAGGGCTACTGAACTGTTCTTTCAAGATTAACACATTTGGTTGTTTTCGAACTAGGTCGCTGATTTGTGAACCGCTTGGGTTGATTGATGATGGTGGTGGGGTCGAAGGGATATGTTCTGGTATAGACTTAATCGATAGCCATTTGAACCCTTGGTCCACGGGTGTCTTCAAGCAAATCGCCCTATCAGTAAGATCTGGAGCCCGTTGCGATGCCTGGCTTCGCTACGACCCCGCCATCGTTCCATTCATTTGAATATCTGTATAAGTTTTACTAAGGTCTAACCCTATAGTATTTGGGCGGAATTCTGGCAAGAAACAAAAGAGGCCGATTTCCAGATGGTACAATGCATATTATAAAGTGTGATTGACATATCGAGCCAATTGCACTGTTGTACGTAAGTTGGAGTTCCAGAAAAAGATAAATAATTTTATTTGATTATAATCGTGTTGCCAGGGGAGACACAGCTTCGCGCACGGAGAACGCGGATAAAGATCTTAAAAGCGATAGCAGGATTGAATAGGTCGGCAGGCTTTTCAGAAATCCGGGATGCAACAGGTTTGTCGACAGGGTCGATATACTATCATCTAGAAAGAATGAATAAATATGTTTCCAAGGATTTGAAACAATACAAGATTACTGACGAGGGCATAAGGCTCTTACAGGAGATCGGCATGAAATCTGTTATGTCCAGCCGTTAGCAGAAGCTATAACATAGTAGCTTCCATAGAATTATATTATCGAGAGGATGAAATGAATTTAGTACATTATTAGTAGTGAACTTTGACTAATGAAATTATCAAGAGAAAACTTATTGTGTATGATTAACCTTGGCTAATAAAGATAGTGCTTCCCAACCTAAGAGGCTGCTAAGGGAAAGCTACAGAAGGTCCACCGATAGAGAAAGTCAGGTCATAAGAACTATTCTAGACTCTCTTCCTGCCGAAGCACAGATTACGACTCCTAGGTTCGAAGGACCTAATATCGCCTTATATACTAAGAATCCGGGGTTTTCATTAACTGAACTAACTTATCATCTTTCCTCTCTTTCGAGATCTCTAAAAAAGAGATTTATTGTGCGGATTGATCCATCGGTTCGTCTTCCTGAAGACAAAACAAGGGAAGAAATCTCGAAGTTATTGCCCAAGGAGATTACAGTTTCGGCTGTATTTTGCGATGAGGCAACAGGAGAAGTAATTTTAGAAGTTAATAAGCCAGAGGTCATAGACGCGGAAATGATAATAAGAATAGCTCAATCCACTGGATGGATATCCCACACAAGGCGTTCTCCCCATATTCCCTCAACTAGTATAAGTACTATGCTTTCGACCCTAAAGGCTTCCGCAAAGGAAAGAAGCATTTTTCTTCAGGAATTAGGAAGAAGAATTTTTCGCCCTCCACTCACTGCTCGACAAAGATCTGCATACGATTATTCCTACAATGGAAATCACAACCAGAAATCGAGTGCCGTAAGAAAAAGTAGCCGTAAGCTTGAATCTATAAACTTAGGCAAGCAAGAAGTTATATTGTTTTGTCTAGGGGGCGTAAAACAAGTAGGTAGATCTTGCTTTATAGTTATGACTCCTGAGAGCAAAGTTATGCTTGACTGTGGGATCAATCCAGCAGAGACAGAATCCTTAAGTGCCTTTCCCCGCTTAGACTGGTTTAATTTTAACTTTGATGAATTAGATGCGGTCGTTATTAGCCATGCTCACATTGATCACCAAGGTTTCCTTCCAACATTGTTCAAATACGGCTATCGAGGTCCTGTTTATTGCACCGAGCCTACATTACCCTTGATGACACTCCTTCAGCTGGACTCGGTCAAGATCGCAAAAAACAATGGAACATATTTACCCTATGAGGTTCGCGATATATACGAAGTCATCAAGCATTGCATAACGATTCCTTACGGCAAGCCAACAGATATTTCCCCTGATGTGACTATCACCCTTAATAATGCAGGACATATAATGGGTAGTGCAACAATTCATCTGAATGTTTCTGGGGCACATAACATATTGTATTCTGGTGATTACAAGTATGCCAAGACACAGCTACTCGATGGCGCGTTGTCGATATATCCTAGGGTTGAAACCTTAATAACAGAAAGCACATACGGGAATAGCACCGATATTATGCCAGAACAATCCGTAGTATATGGTACATTCACAGACAGCATTAATAGAACGCTGACAGAAGGAGGAAAGGTCCTGATCCCAGTCCCGGCGGTCGGACGCGCTCAGGAGATAATGCTAGTATTAGATAAGGAAATGCGCGAGGGAAGATTGATGGAATCTCCCATATACATTGAGGGTATGATCTCAGAAGCTAGTGCAGTCCATATGTCATATGCACATTATCTTGGCTATGATGTAAGAAAATCTGTCTCACAAGGGATAAATCCATTCGAATCAGAATATTTTACCGTTGTTAATGGTCCTAACAATCGGGCTGATGTCTTAAACGATGAAGCTCCATCAATCATAATGGCGACTTCGGGCATGCTAGAAGGCGGACCTTCGGTAGAATATTTTAAGGAAATAGCTCAATCTGATAGGAACAGAATCCTCTTCGTATCATATCAGATAAATGGAACTTTGGGCAGACGCGTTCTAGATGGAACAATGAATGAAGTTAGTATGCTAGATAACAACGGTAAGCTTAAGGTAGTTCCCGTCAGATGTGGAACCAACAGAATAGATGGGTTTAGTGGACATAGCGATTTCAATCAGATACTAAGTTTTGTGTCACGAGTAAAACCCAGACGAGTTTTGGTTAATCATGGAGAAAGGTCAAAATCAGAATCAATCGCTAGCTCAGTGTACTACCGATACAAAATAAGAACGAGCGTTCCAGACAATAGAGAAATTGTTAGATTACGGTGAAGCTCAACTCAAATCATTTGCATATCTTTTTAGCCATGTTCAGGATATAAGGATCGTAAGGGAATTGGCTATAAGATACCGATGCGCTAACTGCAATATTGTACTCAGTGGAGAAGGCGCATCACGACATTACCTTGCATATCCATCCCATAAGCTCGAAAAACTGCCTCCGCCGATCAAGTCGGTGAGAAACACTGACATGCGATGAGAAATTTATCCCTTATACTTTCCAAGGTTGAAACGACCTGCCATAGCATTGTTCGTATGTGGGACTGCATATGAGGATTCTGTGTTATTGTGTCCAACATGCTTATTGCATTAGCAGCTCTTACCAGATAACTCCCCGATTTTTCATCTTTTAATATAACGCAGACATCCTTTATCATGCTACGTAAGTTTCTCTGGACAGTGTTATTCCGGCTCAAGGTCTCTAACAAATTTATTGCATTTGTGAGCCTTTCATGATTTTCTGTTCGTTGTAGGTCTTAGTTGAATTCATCGTAATTGCACCTGATTGATTTTATACTGTTTCATGAAAAAGGATCTTTTGAATGTTTTTGTGAGATTTCCACTACTGATCCCCCTTGTTTAACCATATCTGGAGACGAAGTATTCGGCCATCTGCAGTATGTAACACGCAAAAAGCCCTACGTGAAAACTGTGTTACTGCAATTAAGACTTTCGAATTACAGATCATCAATCATGTCGTAGATTAGTCTACCAGACACAACAAGTAGTGATATAGACAGAAGTATCCTTAGTAAACGTTCTCTTAAATGGCTTAGAAACTCGGCTCCAATCGCTGCTCCTGCAAAAGCCCCGACGGCCAAAGAAAGAGCATATACATAATCAGGATTGCCCAAAAGCACATGCACAATGAGTCCACTCACAGCACTTATCATAATAATAAACTGGGATGTAGGAGCGGCTTCTTTCATATTCATATTCATTATTATTAGAAGTATGGGAACAAACATTATTCCGCCACCGACACCAAAAAGACTCGACACTATTCCTGCTGAAAACGCAAGAAAGTATGCCAGCGGATAGAAATTACGCACGGATTTTTTTTCATCTCTCTCAGCTCTAATTCGACTGCCAAATAGTATGTAGATCACTGCAACTACCAATAATATAGAAAAAAACAATTTGAATAGGTCAATTGAAATCACTGTGGAAATGTAGGCACCTAGGATAGCACCAGGTATCGATAGGACAGCTAGCCTCCAAGCAATCTCATATAATATTCTTTTCTGCCGAGCATACGAGATCACAGATGAGACACTGGTAAACGTAACCGCTAGAAGACTTGTGCCTGCGACCCGAGCTGGAGGAATACCCATGAGAGTTAAGGCTGGTGTGAAAATTATCCCCCCTCCTACCCCGATTACGGAACCAAATACGCCTCCTCCAATCCCTATAGCGATCAAAATTACTAAAGTTACATCGAACAAATGCGTACCAGTAATACTAGGGAAACAGATAATGTATTAAAGTGTGCTAGAGCTTAGGATTGTAAAATTGTTGAATATTCTTTAGATACTCTCTCGCTGTGATATCGTACCAGCAATGTCGTTATGCTTTGCTTGCCAAGGGAACAGATAAACCTCGTGTACTAAATATATCTCAAGATTACCCAAATCACTATTCAAATTGCGTTTAATATTAGTCGGATTTGGAGTTGTAGGACAGAGCTTTGCGAAACTTATTCTATCTCGCGCAGCAGAATTGTATAGCGCCTATGGTCTTAACGTTCGTGTAGTGGCATGTATGGATAAAGGAGGAGCGGTTGTTTGTCAAACTGGGATTGACCTTAAGAGGCTACTGGATATCAAGAAAGCTAAGGGCACAGTGGGAGCTTACATATCAGACCGAGAGAAGTGGAATGAAGGTAATATAATGGAACAAATTGATTCCGAAGTCTTGCTAGAGCTAACTTCCACCAATCTACAAAACGGTGAGCCCGGCATTTCAAATATCACCTCGGCAATGAGGTCTGGAAAGCACGTAATAACGGTAAACAAGGGTCCTCTTGCGTTAGCCTTCCCATCTCTAATGGAGCTAGCAAACTACAACAATGTTATGCTACGTTTCAGCGGAACAGTAGGTGGAGGTACTCCCATCCTAGAATTTGCAAAAAAATGTCTCAAAGGCGAGAGGATTCTATCTTTTAGAGGAATCCTCAATGGTACGACCAACTATATTATAATGAGAATGGAAGAAGGTTTATCATTCGAAAATGCATTAAGGGACGCTCAGGAAAAAGGAATAGCGGAAGCCATTCCTGGGTTGGATATTGACGGCTATGATGCAGCTGCCAAGGTATCGATAATCGCGAACTGGGTTATGGGCATGAAAAAAACTATCTGCGATGTTGAACGGACTGGTATTGCAGGAATTACTCTTAAGGATATAGAGGATGCACGAAAAAGAAATAATGCTATCAAGTTGGTTGGAATGGTAGAAAATAAGAAACTTATTGTGGGACCTACTGAGGTATCTAAATACGATCCCATTTGTGTTAATGGAACCTTAAACGCCGTGACATTTTCATCTGAGCATTCTGGGCAGCAGACGATTATCGGACGAGGAGCAGGGGGAATGGAAACCGCTAGCTCGGTTCTTCGTGACTTGATAGAAATCAAAAATTCGATATATCAAATATAACCTCGTTACTCGAGGGGCAGAAAGACGAAATGAAATGGCAAATCTTTACATAATGTCACGGGAGACTTTGTAAAGACGTTAATTCAAATACCACTAATTATATAAGGCATCAGAATGTGTACCACTATTCATATTAAGTATCCAAAGGGCGACTCCTGAGTGACAACATCCGTTAGAACCCGTGACAGTGCTAGTATTGACGTAGCCGATCCATATGACGCTGTTTTAATTGGAACTAGGGTAGTCATCTGGAATATAGATAACTCTAGGCTATTATTTCGAGATGGGTATTATGGTAAGCCATTGGGAGTAGCTAAGCCCAAAGGGACTCAGTTCAACCACCCCCTTGTTCTAGATCTCATCGAAGGATACTATCTTGCATTGAAATCAAAATTGAAATTACATACTATAGAGGGACGAGAGTTGTCGTCCTTAAGTATTAAGACCCTATGCAAAAAACAGTACGACGAGTTTGATACAAAATACCTAGTTTTCCAATACCTTCGAGATAGAGGATACGTAGTATCACCTGGTATAAAATTTGGATGCGACTTCGCTGTGTACGAGCGAGGTCCCGGAATCGATCACGCACCTTACTTGGTTCAAGTATACAAACCAGGGTTTGATATGACTGCAACAGCGATCGTGCTAACAGGTAGATTGGCAACAACAGTTAAGAAACAGTTTATCATAGCAATTCCTAAAATAAGTGAGAAGAAAGTAGAATTCGTGGGTTTTGACTGGTGGCGTGCATGACTCGGCTCGCCTAAGATTCATTATCACGCTGCATGATATGGTCCTTGTTTTTTGGCAGATCAAATCCAACAAAATTTTCTCCAGAAATGGTCAAAATTGTCGAGAATTTGTCCGTGCCCTGTCCCAGCCATCCTTTATATCTAATAGAATTTTTCACAATGTCAATTATACTAGGCTTCCTTTCTTCTACTTCATCATAACATGATACTATTTCGCCAAACTTCACCTCCGATCGCCCGTTAAATTTCGTCAAATAATA
>CAYTQD010000029.1:13848-16469 GCA_964439995.1 uncultured Nitrososphaeraceae archaeon | reverse complement strand
CGGGCTACTCCTCGACCTACATCTCGTGTATAAGCTTCAAGTACTTTTAAGGATACTGTTCTGTCGCTAACCATAATCCTAGTTATTAAGACGAAACCATTTATACATTTTATGCTTTTGACTCATTCATTGGAATCGCTTAACATCAAGAACATTAGTTTTTGGAAAGCTATACATACGCGGTGAAATCAGTTAGGTTTATACTTGTAGTAGCTCAGCTACCCAGTTATCTTAAAGGACTCAATCATCTGCTGCACTACTGGCAAGTAAATAGGATACTCGTCCTCCGGCTGTGAGTAAGATATCATATATTCCTTACCTCCCTTCACTGTCCAAATATTCATAGATTGAAAGACTGTGGAAAGGCTTTGCAAAGAATAGACTATTCTGTGGGCTGGATTCCCTGCAAGAGTAGTAGAGTTTGATTCGATCAGCTTGAAATCAGGTAACGTTTGATTAGCCAATGCAAGCTTTTGTTTTGTTAATGATTCTAGTACTGCTGTAGCGTTTGGGTCAGATGAGGATAAGGGTTCCTCTGCAATCGACAAAACTATAAACGAAGTGGAAGGCCCATGCCAATGTGCGCTACTAAAATTAGCACTGTTGATACTGGAAGTTGTATTTGGAAATAGAATTTCAATAGCCGTAAAATTGTCTGATTCCTCCCTAAGAATTGGTTCCCAACCTGTGGGATATGGAAATTCGATGCCTATGCTAGGTTCACTGTACATAGAGAACTTAATCCTAGCTGCAGGTATTGATGATATATCTGGCGGTTTATTGGTTATTGTATTGGACGCAGCTGTATCCGTTGTTAGGTTGTCAGCTAACCTCGTGTTGTTACTTGGTATTAAGGCAACCTTAAATGAGTCAATCATCTTTTGAACAGTAGGTAAATACTTGTCATAAATTGGAGCATCAGCAAGGTACGACAGAACGTATCCCTTGTCTCCAATAACAGTATATATCTCCATTACTTTGGATAGATTCCCTGAAGCCTTCTCTGAGTATACTACCCTGTATGCTTGAGTATTTCCAGAAATAGAAGTTGGTTCTGATTGAAGAATCGTCCTTGAACTAGTATCTTCTGTAGGAGATGTAGCATTCAACAAATCAATCTCTTTATCTACAAACTGTTGTAAGGAAGTATTATTATTGCCAGTTAGATCCTTAACTGCTAGGTAGACAACAGCAGATTCTCCGAGTTCCTGGGGTGGGGTACTAAAGGAAGAAAGAAAGCTTATATTCGCTCTAGGATCAATTACTATAGTATCGTTAATCCAACCAAGAGGATAGAGCAAACTGAATCCGTATTCGGGGTTTGTATAAGCCGTAAAATTACCGTCAGAAGCAGAGCTCATAGGTGTCATCTGTTGTGCTAGTCCTACTTCGGAAAGGCTAACAGCAGCGGTGGCGAATACAAATAATAGGATCACAGCTAGAACCTCAATAGTTTGCAAATGGTTGAGACTATCAAGATCCCTAAGACATATATAATTTGAGCCTGATAGCGGTTGAAAAAGAGTTCTGACTCGGATGACATATTGAGACCAAGAAAATGGACTACCAATGACCTAACATAGCCAACCTAGCCCAACTTAGACACACCCTAAAGATTGGGCTGGTTTTAGTAACTACTTTTGAGCTACTCGACTGTTGACGATTCGCTTATCTCTTAGAAGTAGGATAATTAGAACAGGAAATGCCAACCCTATCAAAAGTAATGTTTCTCGGGTCAATGCTATAAAAAAGCCTATCATAATCATCCACGTCAAACATGTCGTAATAATATAGTCCGCGGTATTAACGTACATCTTCTAGAAGGAAGTATTGATAGCGGATGTATTATAATGCTTTCAATCCGCTTCTATTTGTACTGTTCTTTAGCAGTAGGTCATGAGGAAATGAAAGGAGATTAACTACCCAAATACGTGAGCTCAAAAATTATCGCCAAAACTTTTGGTTTCCTCGTCAACTTGTTCCTGGGGTGACTTAACTTTGTGAGTATATTCGTCCCTATGAGTTCTGTACTCTAATTCCTTCTTATGTTCCTCTCTTGCATGATGTAATCTATCTCTTTCATGTATGAATTCCTTACCACAATATTGGCACTTAAC
Organism: uncultured Nitrososphaeraceae archaeon; assembly: GCA_964439995.1. Classification (GTDB taxonomy): domain Archaea; phylum Thermoproteota; class Nitrososphaeria; order Nitrososphaerales; family Nitrososphaeraceae; genus TH5893. Next base: position 14,352 of record CAYTQD010000029.1, on the reverse strand, counting down.
TATAGGATGATGATGTACATGCCGTGCATGTTTTATTAATTCATCATAACTTTCGAACTTTTGTCCACATTGATCGCACTTGTTTTTCTTATGATGAAATAATTCCATGATTATTAAAAACAGGTAGCAGTAATATTTAGCATTTTAATTACTCCTTAATTTGCTATAGCTATCGCACATTTCCAATCACACCACTCAAGCTAAGGTTAGTCTTATTTATCTGTCCGGAATGGAGCAAATAGCGGCATGTTAGGCGAGGTAATGCCTTGCTTATCAATCATCTGTGTAACTGGATACATGGAAAAAACTCCTCGCCTAGTTGAGATTACGGAAACGGTAGATCAAAGGGTATGCCATCACCATTACTCTCCTCATCCTGCCTATTGCCATCACCATCACCATTACTCTCCTCATCCTGCCTATTGCCATCACCATCACCATTACTCTCCTCATCCTGCCTATTGCCATCACCATCACCATTACTCTCCTCATCCTGCCTATTGC
>CAYTQD010000029.1:0-13748 GCA_964439995.1 uncultured Nitrososphaeraceae archaeon | reverse complement strand
CCATCACCATCACCATTACTCTCCTCATCCTGCCTATTGCTCTCCTCATCTTGCGTGCTTACAAATTCTCGATTGGTTTCTCCATCTTGCGCGTCTTCTTCCTGAGAATCTTCTGGCGGTACACAGAATAGACAAGGAACGTCATTCACATCTTCAGTCTGCTTAGTTTGAGTTGATTTTATCATCTCATCTCCACTATCACTCACACCAGATTGTTGCTCATTGAGTGTGTCTGAATCATTTCCAGATGGTACAAGAGAACTTGCTGGAAGTAATGGAATCTGGATTTCCTCAGAAGCCGTCGCTTCCTCATACTTTCTCATAGGGTCAATATCCACAGAAAAACCAGTCAGAAGTAATATAGCTAAAGCTGATAGAATATAGAATTTTATGCTTGCTATTTTTTCATTAACGATTTGATTCACAAACAGACTACAGTTTCATTCTAAAAGAAACGTATATGTGCTTTGTGAGAAAGAAGTTAGGAACTCTAAAACATAATCTACTTATTGTTATTTTCTGTAGATAATAGATAGGTATTTAATTCACTACCAAATGTTACATAAGATTGCTTTCGGCTTAACATCTGCTTTCAGAACTAGTTGAAAATTCCAGATGGAAGAGAGGTCAAAGGATGAGGCAAGGAGTCTATTTTCCTACCGTTTATTCACAGATTGTACAATACTTACTACTTATTCCTTCGACTACTGGTAACCCACCCAACTCTGCGAAATGACCAATACATCAATAACGCGGCTCCTGTAGATAGAATGAGTATGATGGCGAAGGCACTGTACGCACCAAGGAAAGTCCAAGGGCCAGATTCTAGGCCACCAGGTAGGTTAATATTCATACCATAAAACGTTCCGATTATAGAAGCAGGAATAGACAATGAAAACACTATTGTAAGTACGGCAAGTATCTGATTAGTTTTCTCGGTATTGAGCATAAAGTCAGTGTCTTTATAGATTTCAATTGTTTCCCTTGAGGTTTCCAAGACTTCTAATACCTTATTTATATGGTCTTCTACATCGTTGAAGTATTCTGTTAAATTTTCGCCAGAGAATCTCTGAACGTCCCTTGTAATATCTGATACTATCCGTTTCAGCGGATATACTATCCTTCTAAGTATAGTAATTTCCCTCCTAAGAAGTGAGATTTCTTTAACGACCTCTACTTTGTCATCAAATACAGCATCTTCAATATCTTCAAGGTTGCCAACTATTTTCATTAACATGTGGAAGAGGTCATCCACCAATACGTCTATTATCCTATGAAGCAAATAACCAGACGTTCTGCCCAAAATCTCCTCTTTTTGGCTAGCATTTCCTTGTTTACATTGCTGAAATAAGTCATTAAGCGGCTGAAGATCTCCCTGATGGATCGTTATTAAGGAATTCCATCCTACGAATATCGAAAGCTGGCTAAAGTGTAAAGTTGAAGTAGAAGCTTTTCTCGACTTTTTTTTAGCGGATTTAGGTGCAACATGAAGGGTAGGGGAAGCTGGAAAATGTAATACGATAAAAATATATTCTTCACGTTTGTCTATCTTAGGAATTTGAATTTTTGAGAGACAATCATCTATATCTAATTCATGAAAACGAAATCCTCTGTTCACCAGCAATTTTTCAAGCGTATCGCGTGTAGGCTTTTCTATGTTTATCCAATTCAAGCCTGCACTGGTAATTGTGTCCAGCTTTGTTATTTCTTGCACTTCCACTTCTTGCTCATTAATAATTTTTGGGTATCAGCATAAAAGGCTTTAGTTATTTCCTCATGGTCAAACTTTGCTTTGGGCAATCATTATAGTTACAGTCCCTGTTATTCTCTCAATTTTTCTTATACGCTCTGAAACAAGCTCTTTCAGTTCTTCTTCATTGTTTACATCAACTCTTGCAATTATATCATACATTCCTTCCACTCTATAGACATCGATAACCTCAGGCATACTTCTTAATCTTATCATAACCTCTTCTGCGAATGGAAATTCGATATTTATCAGTAAAAATGCAGAAGTCACTTGCCAGAGTTTAATACGAACCGCTCATATATCAAGACTTTTGTGGTTTAAAACTACTCGTATATTAGGAGATTGTTGGGGTTAGTAGTTTTGCATTAGATAAATTGGTCGAAAATATTAAAATATTTACTATCGGTAATTACATCTTTTATCGTATGTATTCATATACCGTTATTAACTATATTATGTGATGGTAGAGGAAAAGAAGAAGCTACAAAAACAGGTCGACCATGAGAATAAGTTCGACGACAACTACTATAGACGCCAAGCCGATTTTGAAGGAGAAGACGACGAAGAAATATCCGGAGAAGACTGATCCATAATAATAGGAGCTTCAATATAGCATAGTGACAGAGTTTGATCTTGAAGTCAAAAAGGATAGTGGTAATTATTCTTGTAATCACTTTTATATCGACGCTCTTCTCAAATAATTATAGTGCAGCTCAAGACCTCCAAGGATTACAATCATCATCGCCATCACCATCTTCGGGCCCAGGGATGTCAATAAATAACTCAATCATATCGGATAATAATAGTACCCTGTTGGACAGAGTCACAATTGGATCGTTTGGGGACGATAGAATAACTGGAAGCAACAGCACAGATATTATAATTGGACTTTTAGGTGCAGATACTATACGCGCTAGTGGGGGGGATGATAAAATTCAGGGAAACGAGGATGTGGACAAACTGTATGGCGAAGGTGGTAACGACCTTCTTCAAGGAGGCGCGGCTACAGATCAACTGTACGGAGGACAAGGAAATGACGTACTTTCAGGTGGTATGGGCGATAACTTTCTTGCAGGTGAAGTTGGTAACGATAAGCTCTACGGTGGTGCTGAAGATGATATCTTGCAGGGGGGAGATGGAGCAGATTATTTCGACTGTGGAGAAGGAGTAGATATAATCATAGACTTTAATGCCGAAGAAGGCGACGATAATGCAGGCAATTGTGAGGAAATACCGCCTGGATAAAACTGCCTAGACGAGCGTAAATCCTATTACAGCCAACATACTCGATGGCTGTTTGCAATATTGGATTACCAGCGTTCCAACAAGGCCAGAATAAGGATTCGATGTTGGATGTTATTCATAGTCTTCATTTTCTATATGAACCTTGTTTCTTCTAAGGAATTGTAATATTTCCTCATGATTTTCAAGCTTGTAATAACGCTTCATGGTGTCTAATGCCTCATCATCTATAACTGAATATTTTTTCTTTTTCATCACAATAATAACTATAAACTAACTATTAAGATCTTCTTACACCTTTTTAGTAAGATACTGTCGATGTCGCGCTTGTCTAACCCTCATCTTTAATTGATTCTTGTCATTGTGCTGCTTTTCCGATTATTGACCTAAGGTCACAATAGATCGATAATCCGACCCGTCACCTGGCTTTGAGTCGTCTAATATCCTCGCTTTCCTGAGGTGAAACAGTATCATACATACTGCCATGTGATTCCTCTTGTAAATGCTGGATTCTTTCTTCGTTTTTAGAATATTGCTTTCCACATACAAAGCATTGAAAACCTGAAGGCACTCTTGGATATTGCTCAGGATTATTGAATCCTATATTTCCCTGTTTCCTTTTCTTTGAAGAACCAATTCCACCACCTTCTACTATCTTGTTTATGATATGTTGCACAATCCGCATTTGTAACTAAATATGTATGATATAGTATAAAAAATTATAATTTGTGATGGAATATTGATCTTAAACTGTAATATATGTGAGATCTAGACCCACCTTTATAATTTATCTGAGACTTCTGATAGAATTATATAATTCATGCACCCCGTCAGTTTGGATTATAATGGTTGATTCATTTCTTGCCATATCAGCTAGATTATTAGCTCATCGTAATAAGTGTAATAATCCCAAATTAGACCATCTGAGAGAATCTACAGACCGTATAATCAAGAAACATATGATAGGTAAATTTCACGTTCTGCTGCCATTACGGCTCTACAAGAGAGAGATTTTAATGGTGAATATCTATCTCGTAACGGGACCGGACGGGCTAGCTGACTATTTGTCAAGAAAGCAACGGCATTGATATCGTTTTCTTCGGGACCGTAGAGTTGCTGTTATGTCGGCAGTAATAGTCTGGTTCTCTAACATCAGCATCTATCTGAAAGACTGAAACTTTCGTTATGCTTTAGCATAAAACCCAGTTTTTCTCTCATAAATCTGCCCATTTTGCATAGCTTTCTTGATGTAACTATTTGCATCATCTTCTGTGAATTTACCCGTTTTTACCAGTTCATGTACGAAGATCTTCTCTTCTACATCATTCTTGTCTTCGCCGGACAGCCCGTTAAAAACATCCATGAATGCCTTCAACTTCGAAACTTCGCTGTGGGGCTTTCCATGAAGGACACCAAGATCTACTTTTCCCGTGTTAACATCTACTCCTGCAGTTTCCAGCATGCGCTGTATAAGGTATATCGCACGTTCTGCATCATCTGTTTCTACCTTGTCTTTTAACAATAGTCTTGCCCGAGCAGTAGCAAGTCTGACCAAGGCCTCGAGCTGTCTAGGAGTAACTGTTATCATGCCCTCAGACTCTACATTTCTCATCTTCATGTAATAGTTTCTAATCAAGTTGACAGCTTCAATAGTCAATTTAGGTTCGAGCCTCTTTGAGAATGCAAGATATTTGCTGAAGAGATCGATATCTATAACGGGTCGAGCAGCATGTTCAGTGTCTCGATGGATTTCTAAGATATGACTTGCAATACGACTGTCTTTTTCTCTTTCTGGCATATCTCTTACAACATATACTAGGTCAAACCTGGTCAGTAACGGGACGGGTAAGTTGACATTTTCTGTTATATTTTTAAAGGGATCATATTTTCCATATAAGGGATTTGCTGCTGACAAAATAGACGTTCTAGCATTTAGGGTAGCCACTATACCCCCCTTTGCCACCGAGCAAGTCTGTTGTTCCATAACTTCGTGTAACGCAGAACGATCTTCAGGTTTGAGTTTGTCGAACTCATCGATGCAGACCAGTCCTTGATCTCCCAGCACAACTGCTCCAGCTTCTAGCATCATAATACCGGTCTTATCTCTTACGACAGCTGCGGTTAATCCCGCTGCAGTGGAACCTCGGCCAGAAGTATAGAGCCCTCTAGGTGCAATTTTGGCAGCGAATTTCAGCATTTCCGATTTGGCAGTACCAGGATCACCTACCAAGAGTACGTTGATGTCTCCCCTACGGTCCGATCCATCTGCCATTTTTTTTGTAACAGAACCTACAATTAGCAATAGGATTGCTTCTTTAATTACTTCGTGACCATAGACGTGAGGAGCGAATGAAGCGATTAGCTTGTCATAGGCGTCGGGCTTTGTCGCTATAGACGAGATATTCTTTTCGTCTTCAGTACTTATCATTATTCTTTCCACGGTTCTCATATCCTTGCTACCTGCTCTTCCTCCAAGGTATTCAATATTATTTCCTTCCATTCGTAATCTGAACAGGCTTGTTTTTACGTTAGGTGAGAGCTGTTCTTGTTCTATCCGTACAATACCGGTCAGTATAATTCTATCACCAGGACGGCATTGATCGACAAGGTCTCCCATCACAGTAACTTCAACGTAGTGAGGAAGCTGTCCTGCAGGCAGGTCTTCGGGTAGCTCTTGGAGTCTGACCATTTGAAAGTCTGTAAAGGAGCTATTCTCCGGATCCATCTCGAGCTCCTTTTCCGAACAGTTTACGCATCTTAGAGGTCTCTTCAAAGCCAATCCCTTGAGCAGGGCCTCATTTATGGCATTACAATTCAAGCACCTGTAGCCTATTTTCCTGGCCAGAGGCTTTACTTCGGAGGACCTGACCACCATGCCTGAAACTCCAATCAATTTATCAATAATTTCAGCATTAATCTCTCTCAAACCCTTTTGTACGGTATAATTTCCGATTCTCACTCTGAGGTTATCTCGAATTTCATCTGCATAATCTGGGTGTATTTCTTTAAGAATCGATAATACTGCGCCGCTAAACGCCTCAAACATTTCGTCAGGATTATGGGTTATCTCTTTGGCGAGGATAGGATCGAAGCTATCGAAGTCGATGTAATCTATTGTAAGGGAAACTAAATTAGAGGCCATCATATTGTTAATTTTATTAAAGTATTTGTATTTCTTTCCTCTATCCTTAAAAGCGCGGAGAAAATTCTCCAAATCATTTGTTAAGGCCCCAATCGTCTGCTGTTCAACCAATATCTTTCAGCACCCTATTTTTGAATAATACGGATGAGCGATGAATAAGTGAATACAACTCATTCTCTTCGACTGACAGCCTCTCTTCTAGTTCTGCCGAAATAGGAGAAGCAGCTGCCAACTTGACTATCTTTTCGAGTCTAGAACTAACAAAGGAGTTTAATGAAACCAGCATATTTTCTCTTTCTCTCTCCTTCAAGTTCTCAAAGTGATCGTTCACCCGTATATAGAAATCCGCATCTAGGCTAGATAAATCGTGCGGCTTCGCTATTCTCTCACGATTAAATGCTCTGGAGATATATGTGGAAATATCATGGTCTTGGGTCTCAATGTCCTTACGCTGTTCCAGTATCTTTGCCACCCACCTAGGTGTTGAGGATATGTCTCCTTCCTTAGCATCCAAAGTGAAGCCGTCTAGCATTACTTTGGTATCCTTTCGAAATATTACCCTAGTTTCTTCCATCATGTACTTCATATAATGAACTCCCTGGATAACACCTATCTTGCTTTCTAAGAATGGTACACCAGTGTTCATATTGCTTCTCCGATCTGTAGCATCATGCCTCCTAATTAATTATATGCAAGGTAGCTTTTCTTTACTGTCTAGCTGCACTAGTTAAATTAAGAAAGCTAGTTGCACCTCGAACTTTGCTCAAACCCTGTGATGTAGACGTCATCCTAAACGTCATTTGATTTTACTTGAGTCTGCAATTTATGTGAATAATTTTTTTTGTGTTCCAGCTCTCCCAAACCATTAGTGTAACAATTACGAACATAAAATAGAAGATAACCACAAATTTGTAAACATTCTTATGACTTGATCTACTTTTAAATGTCCTTACGTAGATGCGCCCGGCAGACAGCAAATTGTCAAATTTGATGTGGGTAGAAAAATATCGCCCTATGGCTTTGGACGAAATAATTAATCAGCGGGAAATTGTGAATGCCCTTAGAAATTTTCTTTCCGATCCTGATGAGATTCCCCATTTGCTATTCTCTGGTCCTGCTGGCGTCGGTAAGACTACTACAGCACTATGTCTCGCTAAAGAACTACTCGGAGAATCTTGGCATACAGACACCCTTGAATTGAATGCTTCTGATGAAAGGGGAATTAAGATGGTTCGAGAAAGGGTGAAGGAGTTTGCTGCGGTGATGAAGTTGCCAACAGACAAGGCTAAGAAAAAGATGTTTAGAATTATCATCTTAGATGAAGCTGACGAGATGACATCTGATGCTCAGACTGCCCTGAGGAGGATAATTGAAGACAGTTCTCGGACAACTCGTTTTATTATTATATGTAATTACCTTTCGCAGATTATAGAACCGATACAGAGTAGATGCGCCGTTTTTAAGTTTAGACGACTTTCAAAGGAAGATGTTTCAGATGATTTGAGATCCATCTGTGAAAGACAAGGGTTAAAATTTGAAGAGAAAGCCTTTTCAACAATATATGATGCCACATTAGGTGATTTGCGTCATTCTATTAACATACTTCAAGCAGCAGCAGGAATGGGCTCAGTGTCATCCTCGAACGTAATCTCATCAATAGGTTTATCGGGAAAAGCAAGGGTTAAGGAAATTATTAAACTAGCTCTTGCTGGTAAATTTCAAGACGCTCGAATTAGACTATTCGAACTAATTGAGGTATATGGGATGGCTGAAGCTGATTTTCTTAAGTATGCTAATCAAGAGGCCTACAATCTGAAGCTAGACCGCCCAGATGAATTTGCCGCTTTGATGGCTGAATACGATTACCGTTTAGTTACGGGAGCCCATCCAGAAATACAGTTGGTATCGCTACTTGCCCAATTGGGAAAGATTGGACGTAATTTACAATAATTTATTATGATATCGAACTTCAGTTGATTTTTGTATTAGTACTCTTCCTCGAAATCTTCATCTAAATCTTCTTCCTCGGCGTCCTCAAAGTCTTCTTCGAATTCCTCTCTTTCTTCAGCGCTCTTATACGGAAGGTCAGCTTCACCTGTAGCTCCGCAGACTGGGCACTTAAACTCGATCGTCTGACCTTCAAGGTCGAGCAGGAATTCCTTTGAGAAAACCTCATCACATTTTGAACAAACAAGCGTGGCTTGTATATTATCCTGACTAAACTTATGAGACTGTATCCTGAATATAGTACCTGCCATTCTTCTGAACTATTGGAAATCGTCTTTTTTATAAGCCTTTGTCGCGAGAATGCTCATAAGATATGCTATGATCAAACAGAGCGCATTTCAGGCTTGGAAGGATAAATCAACGCTAAGACATTATCGCGGATCTGCTTTTGTTCTTCGATGATTCCACGGTGACAAACAGTAATTATTATGCTATCATTCTTGACTCCACGCATTTTCATACAGAGGTGTTCAGCTTCTGCTACTACAAGGACTCCCTTTATATCTCTCCTTAGTATTTCTTCAGCTATTTGTTTAGTTAATCTCTCCTGTATCTGCATGCGGCGGGCGTATTTTTCTACTAGACGAGCTAGTTTTGAAATACCTAGCACCTTTCCAGACGGAATATAGGCTATGTGTATCTTACCAAAAAAAGGAAGCATATGATGTTCACACATGCTGTAAAACTCTATATTCTTTGCAATTATGGCATCTGTTTCCTCACTGAAACTCACATCAAGTTCGGCATTCATTCTATAACCGCTAAATATTTCTTCATACATCTCAGCCATCCGAACTGGGGTATGAATCAAACCCTCTCGGTCCGGATTTTCACCCAATTCAATCAGAAGCTGTCTTATCAGTCTTTCAACCCGTTTTGTACTCTTGCTCTTTTTCTCGAGATATGGTCTTCTCAAACCTGTATCTATCTAACCCCTATTAGTTTGTGCAATTGCGGCACTATTCGAACTTCTTCGTATAACGGGTAGACGCAATCATAGAAACTGAGTACCTTACTTAGTGTAGGCTCATCCACCCCGTTGCTTGGTTGAATAACAAACCCTATCAAGTCACTAGCAGTCGAATTATGGAAAATCTCATTCAATATATTTCTGAACTCGGTTATGTTAGTGGAATTGGTGACTACTATCTTAATATATGTGCTTTTGTGTTGCGAGACTGCCAACTTGAGACATTTGATCTCGTTATTTAACAAATCGCTGTGATTTTCCTGCTCAACAACATTTGAATCACTCATTTTGAACTCTATTTTGCAAATGTCAATGTAAGGAAGAACCTTTGCAAACTTATAAGAATCAAAGCACGAAGATTCAATGTATGTTCGCAGGCCTCTTTTTCTTTTCACGAATTCAGCGAGCTCAGCAACAGCCTCATATTGAATCAAGGGCTCACCACCAGTGAAGTTTAACTTATATGTATTCGGTTGAAGTTGTTCAATTATCCGATCCTTTGCTTCGTCGATAGAGTATTTCTTACCACTATTAATCGGAAGGGCGTAACTCGTATCACACCAGCGGCAACTGAGATGGCACCCAGACATTCTCACGAACATGGTCTTGGTACCGAAGAATGGGCCTTCACCTTCTATGCTAGTGAATATCTCACTAAGTTGTACTCTACCGCTATTCATTTTTTGCATACCGTGTCTGATCCTCTATTCCTGCGTTCCTAATTGCCACTCTCCTATTTATACACGATTCGCACCTACCGCAATGAAGATAATTCCCCTTGATTTTAGTGCCATTTGAGTAGCAACTCCAAGTATGAAAAACTTCGTCGCCTAATAACGAATAGCCAATTTTCAAGAGTTGTGTTTTAGTCATTCCCTGAAGTACGGGAGCCCATACTGTAATTTTTCGTCTCATCCCCAATTGGATACCGTCTTTTTCTGCCAAATTGAGCATCCGACTAAAAGATCTAATAAACTCCGGACGACAGTCAGGATAGTTGCTATCACCAGCATGGGCACCATATGCTATCACTGATGTATTGACACTGTAGGCCCATGCAGAGGCTATCGCGATGAATATAACATTTCTAATCGGAACTACTATGGTGTAATCAAAGTCTGCCGGCAACTGTTGTGTAGGATCTGTGAGCACATTAGAGTCGGTATAAAGTTTCTTCATGAATCCAATGTCTATTGTGCGATGAGCTCTTGCCCTCAAAATCCTCGCAAAATGCCTCGCAACTTGAATCTCATTTCTAGCACGTTGTCCATAAATATAGCTGATAAAATATAGGCTACAATTTTTTTTCTTTCTCAAATAAGCCGCTGTACAGACTGAATCAAGCCCTCCGCTTACAATACAAACCACTTTCGAGGCGGGCTTTATTCCTCTAGTGTAGCAGTGGTCATTGGGATCAGACAAGGTCTAGCTGGAAGTGTGATATGAGGGTATATATCTACCCTTAAAAAATTAATAGACCATAACCTAATTTTCCTAGCTGCAAATGGCCTATGTGAAGCAAATAACACACAATCAGGTCAAATAATATAACACCAAGAATATTATTGTATAATGTAAATATCTAAGTACACAGATATGACTGAAATCATTGATAACTTTACTAGATCGGGATTTACTCGGCTACTGAGACCGTTTGAGAAGTCAACCGGTGATATTGTAAAGATAACCCGCGCATTCAGCATAGCAATAAAGGCTCATTCAGGACAGGTTAAAAAAGCGAACAAGGTTGAACCCTATATCAACCACTCATTGAGGGTCGCCCTTATCATGACTGAAGAGCTAGACGAGTATGATACTGACCTCGTCTGTGCCGCCCTTTTGCATGATACTTTGGGCATAAATGCTAATACTAGCCTGAGTAATGCCGATGCTAAGAAAGCTTCCTTGGAGGCTCGAATAAAGAATGAATTTGGAACACGGGTTCATAGTATAGTCAGTACACTGGCAAAACCATCGGCAAGAAGCGGGGAAAAAGAAAGAATACTAGGGGAATATTTTAGAAATATTGCTAAAGGTTCAGAGGATGTCCGGTATATCAAATTAGCAGATCGTTTGGACAATATTCGAGGCCTGAAAAATGCGATCCAAAGAGATAAGGTATTGCGCTACAAGGAGGAAACACAAAAATATGTCGTCCCAATAGCCGAAAAAACTGATGAGAAATTTGTATTCAAGTTATCTGTTGCGTTGTATGAACTCAAATGATGTAAGATTCACTTGTTCCTCGTATTACATACCCCATTCTCATTCCTTCTATGATATCTCCAATGTACTATGCAGCCAAATAGTCGATGTTCAGAACACCCGCAGATTACACATTTTTTTTAGAGTTGCTTGTCAATACTGATATCTCGACTCTATATATGACTGATTGACATATATAAAAGATTATTATTCGGAGTATATCTAGGCTGAGCTGAGCTATACGGATTTCTGTTATTTAGCTGAGTTATACGGGAGCAAATCCATGATAATAGGGTATCTGCTTGAACTCTTCCTTAGGAGCCATTTCAGCTAATGATATCAGGTTTCCTTCGGGATCTTCAATGATCGCATGCCGACCGAATGGCTCATTTTTCAAATTCTTATAGAATTTGACATTCTTTTTGTTTAGATCGTTGCACACAGATTCAAGATCACCGACGTTGAATCCTATTAAAGTATTCTTGCCAGTTCTTGTGATTTTACCTGCACGCTGTCTTTCACCTCTCTTCTTTTTGACCGGATGCAAGGCCAAAACTGTCCCTTGCTTTAAGAACTCCACCCAATCCTTCGACTCTTCTTTCTTTTCCATCCCTAACACATTGCTATAAAAGGCTATCGATTTGTCCATGTCCTGAACTAAGAGTATAATTGCGCTTATTCTATTGAACACTGCCTACCATTATAGGAATGATAGATATAAAAACTCTAAGATCGAGTAGGCAAGTTAGATCTCTGAATTGCAATCGTATAGAATACCAAGGATTTGTTGTGTCAATCAGTTTTGTCTGAACTGAAGATTGTTGGGATTGAACTAAAGATTGGAATAGGGAAAAACTTTAAACGGAAATGCAGGATTCAACTTGCTCCGTTCATCATGCTGTCATACTCTTGTTCTATAGCCTTCAACAACCTATATCCGTCGATTTGTCCATCCGATTTCATCATTGCCATAATTGAAACACCTCCAGCGCCAACCCCTTCTTTGACAAAACCCTTTGCATAAGCCTGCAAGCCAGGATAAGACGAATGCGCCAAATAAGGATCTGATTTGTAAATAGGTATGTCAGAAGATATCACGTCAGTGAGATATTTAAGATTCGAAGATCTATCCTCTGCCACATAGACTGTGGTACCTATAGAGATCCTTTCAAGGGAACGGTCAAGCGATCTTAAAATCGCAAGTATCGTAACCATCTGGGTACCCCCTGCCAGCATCACATGATTACTACTCGCACTCCTACTAAGTACTCCATCTACAATTCCAGCTACTGAGGGCATCATGGGGTCTCCCAGAAGGGATACTGCTCTCAGAGGGTCGTTACGTAGACTTCCAAATGAAATGTTTGCATTGTTCATTCCTTCTGAAACTATTTTACTTTTTAATTCATGAGGATTCTGGAGCATGCTGCTGCTCATCTTATTTCTTGCATCTATTCCAAGAGCAGTTAGCACTCCTAGTGCAGTAGTGGTTCCAGCTGGTATGCTTTCACCAATAACTACCGTGGTACTGGCTCGACCCAGCTGTATTCCAAGAAGCTTTCCGTATTCAAACGCCTGTTTAACTTCATCGATACTTAGTGCATAGCCTGACTGTATATTCTTGCCAGGTGAAATATCGAGTGAGATGTGAGGTATAGAAGGCTTTATTCTTGAACCTGAGTCGACCACAAAAAAAGGGATATCTGACAATTTTAGAGCAGCTCGTGTGATTATGGCAGGTGTCGGTTTGCCATCTGGGGTGACAGGAACTTTGTCAATACATTTAGAATGGCCGTAGTAGAGAAATTCAGCGTCAGCTGGAGAGGTAAATTTCAACATGTCCGGATTAGCACCTGCAACAGTAATGCCTGGAATTTCACAAGTTGCCGTATAGGAGGTCACGCAGACAAAAACAGGATTCTGTGTAGGAAGGGATGCTAATGAGGCTCCTTGACTTTTTGCAGGTGGGGGATCTTGAAGTTTTGATGGAATCACGCTTAGTATTTCCAAAATATGATCATGCTAGATATATTGTATTGGGTTTAAGGGGTTTCAAATTATGGATAAGGTTTCAAATGTCAAAAAAACAGATGTCATTAGAGACCTGATCTCGATGTTCAATATCCGTTAGTCTACGACAAATTATCTAGCCCTAATTTCTCTTTTCTGTTTGATCTCTTTTATGAAGTTTTCCAGTTTCGCAAGCGTCTTGGGTTGTAGATGATGCTCTATACCTTCAGCATCTCTATTTGCAGTATCTTCATCTACACCAATAATTTTTAGAAATTCTGCAAGTAAACCATGTCGCTCCCGAATATTCCTAGCTACGAGAATTCCTTTGTCAGTAAGTCTGATTCCTCTGTATCTCTCATAATTTAGATGTTCACTTTCATTTAGTTTCTGTACCATCTTGGTAACACTTGGTGAGCTAA